>JAKAUH010000631.1 GCA_021818605.1 Planctomycetota bacterium | reverse complement strand
AGAATGCCGGGAGCAGTCGGAGAGCGGCGAGTCCCTTCGAAGCTAGCCGGCCCGCTCCCTCCTCGCAAAGGTCCTTCCATGTTGTCTTCCTCGCCTTGCCCTCTTGTCGTATAATTGGGTGCAGGAGGTGCAATATGTCAGCCGCCACACTCGCCCGTCCCACGACTCCGCGGCCGAGCCAGAATCAGGCTCCCACGAGCCAGGCCCAGGGTTCACGCATGTATGCTATTGCGTTCGACCTGGACACGGACACCCTCCAAAAGGCGTATCCCGGACCCTCCTGGAATAACGCATACGCCGAGATCCAGCGGGTGTTATCACGGCATGGCTTCACACGTCAGCAAGGCAGCGTCAATTTCGGTGATACTACGGTCAACGCTGTTACTTGCGTTCTCGCCGCAATGGATCTCTCTCGATCCCTGGCTTGGTTCGCCATCTCGGTCCGGGACATCCGCATGCTACGGATTGAGGAGCTGAACGACCTTTTGCCAGCCGTTCGACAAGGCGCCGCTGGCGACCCCGGCTAACGATCATGGATTGGAGTCCGCGAAGCTAGACCTCCCATCCTTGTTCAACATTGCGATGCAGCGGACCCACCTGGGGACGCTGATCTGGGTCGTTCCGCCGCCCGAGAGACGAGACGTAGCGTGAGCGGGAGCGACCCTGCCTTGGACCCCGAGACCCTGTCGATGATCGATGGGAATGACCACTCGCAGGAGTCGGCGGGCGGTCCGGTCGCGTCGCCGCCGGCAGATCAGGACCCATTTGAGGGATTGCCGAAGGTCGCGAGAGCGCAGGTCCGGCTCGAGCGGTGGCTGGCGGGCTGGACCCGCGACGGGCGGCTGCCGGCCTTTCTGGAATGGCTCGAGGCCGGGTGCGGCGGTACGGTCGTCGTGGACCGGCCCGAGGTCTTCTGGCGGGCGTCGGGGCTGAACCGGCCGGGGATGATCGCGCATTTAACTGTCCCGAGGCTGGGGACCCGGCTGGCCGTCGGGATCGAGAATGCCCTGGCGCACGCGGTGGTCGACCGCCTGCTCGGCTTCGACCGGGCGTTTGCCGAAACGCGCGACCAGTTGACCCCGGTCGAGTGGGGCATCTGGACGTTCCTGATCCTCCGCGTGCTGGACGGGATGGACGGGCGATCGCGAGCGGCTGAGGGTCCGGCCCAGGCCGACGAGGGCTCGATCCGGCCGGGCGAGCTGCGGCTCGACCGCGCGGGGCCGGATCCGTTCAACCCCGGGGGCCTTGGCGCCATTGTAACCGTACGCTGGGGCGTCCGCGTCGGCGCGATCGGCGGCTCGGTGCGGCTCTGGATGCCCGAGGCGCTGGCTCGTCAGGGGCGCCGTCCGCCCGCGGCCGGGTCGTGGCTCGCGGCGGGGCAAACGGGCGAGTCCCAGGTCGACCGCCGCGAGCTGGGCTCCGTCTGGCGGGCCGAGGCCGGGACCGTGGCGCTGGCGCAGGGATTGAAGCGTTTGCGCGCGGGGGCGATCGTGCCGTTTGAACGCACCGGGCTGTCGGGCACGCCGGGCAGTCCGGAGGGGCCGGTCGACCTGGTCCTGGACCTGGCCGGCTCGGAGGGTCGATTCCGCATCCCGGCGCGGCCGGTGGCCAGCTCGGGCGGGCGGCTGCTCCGCGTGGATGGCCCGCCGCGGCGCGAGCCGGCCCCGCGCCAACCGATCGAGGCCGCTCTGAAGGGAGGTCCGAAGATGAGTCCAGGTGACGCGATCGCCGAACCCGGAGGGCCGGCGCCCGGCTCCGACGCCGCCCCGCTGGATGTGCCCATCACGCTGGCGGTTGAGCTCGGCCGCGTGAATCTCACGGTCGGCCGCCTGGCCGAGCTGCGGCCCGGCGAGGTGATCGAGCTGGCGCGCCAGGCGCGCGCTCCGGTCGAGCTGACGTCGAACGGCCGCGTCGTCGCCCGCGGCGAGCTGATCCTGATCGACACCGAGCTGGGCGTGCGGGTGACGAGCGTGTTTCTGTGAGGCCTCGTGCGGCCGGGTGGCCACAACTTTTTCGGTGATCAGCTCATCGCCTCACCTCGGGACTGCCTATTGCCGCTGGAGCCGTCAGTCACGCGGAGCCCGGAGATGATCGAGAGCCGGATCGATGCTCAAAGGCGAGTCATTGTCACGCGGCGAGGGGACCAGGTCGAGCTGTGCCAGCCGCCCATCGGAGGTTCCGTCTGGGTGGCGGTCGAGCTCGCCAGGCTCTTGCTCGAATGTCTCCCGCACTTCCGAGATGTAGGGCGTGCCCTCGAGCGCGCGGAGGATCGCCGCTGCGCAGGCGTGTTCGATCATCGTCGGCGGAATCGCCAGGAAAGCCAGATACGCCTGGGCGGCGGTGAGGTTTTCAGTCGTCATTCGCAACAACTCGGGGAAGCCACCGGTTTCGTAGGCACCGCGACTGCGGGAGACCGAGAGTACCACGACGTCCCGGATCAGGTTCTTCACGGTCTCCGAAAGCACGATGCCTCTTTCACCCAGGATCAAGTACAGCGCTGAGAGAAGATCGCTCACGGCTCCGCCCGGGGTGTCGGTCACGGCTTGCAGCACCCGTTCGAGCGCCCAACTCGACCAGGCGGGCTCGCCGGTCTCGCGGAAGAAACACAGTAACATCAGGCGAGAGGCCCGGACGCGATCGCCGGGCGACGCGGATGTGGGCGCGCTGGGAGTCGATGGCGCTGGGCAGCCCAGGAATCTCAGGGCCTGATCGAACGTGGCCCGAACCTCGGGAGCGAGTCGGGCCAGGTGCCGGCACGTGGGTTCGCCGACCCGCCCCGTGCTCGTCACCTCGTGCTCGACGCGTCGCAGAATTTCTTCCGTGTCAGTCATGGAGCAAGATCCTGATGATGGTATCGGGCGACATTCGGCCTGAATGGAGCCGGTCGGCGATCTCCGCCGTACGATGGTGACCGCCAGTCAGCATCAGACCGGCATCGGACACGACCGCGCTGATCGGATCATCGAACCTGAACCGGATCAACTCCTCGTCTGTCATTCGGCCGATGCTCGCGACCTGATCCGGGAAGAGGCCATGGCGCCGGGCTATTGATCGTGGTCTGGAGATCTCCAGCCCGAACCTCGGTGATCCGGGCATTGAACTCGGTGCGGGTCGGTAAGCGGGGGTTTCGTGGCGTACCAAACGGCCGACCCCTGTGATCGCCGCGCACGACTCTCGCGAGAACCCTGTCCGGCAGTTGCTCTAACTCTCGGGGCCCGATCAACGAAGGACTCGCTTCGCCCGAAGTCTCTCGATCGGCTTCCGGTTGGTCCTGTTCGTCCACTTCATCCATGGGATCGCGTGGGACTCCCCGCGAGGATCGCCTCAGTTCCATGGGAGATCGACGGGAGGCCCCAATGACTTTTAGGAAATGACTCCTTCCCCGCCCGGTTTCGATGGAGTTCTCCGGATGCTGCCGTCCCCGCTCGCACGTCCTTAATCTTACCAATGCGCGCGTCTTTTCGCATCGGCCGGATAGGTAACAAGCGCGCTGTTCCTCACACCGCCGGATACACGACCTGGATCAATGACTGGAGCGCCAGGGTCTGGGCTCCGATCAGGGCGGTTGTGGCGGCCAGGGCGATCGGTCGCGGCGGGAAGCGCTCGAGGCCGACGGCCGCGGCGATCAGGAACGGAGGGATGTAGAGCATCCAGAGCCGCGCGACCTCGCCCATGTTGCGGCCGGTCAGGTTGACGAGCAGCAGGACGAGCAGCGAGATCCCCACGATCCGCGGGACCTCGCGGGGCTTCAGCAGGCCGATGACGAACCAGACGACCGGCGGCAGACCGATCGCGATCGCCAGCTCGATCATGTTGGCCCCGAGCCACAGTGAGTAAGTGCGCGGATATTCGTCGTAGAACCGCGCGTGGTGGTGCAGGTTCCAGCTCCAGACGACGAATGGGTTGGCGCGGGTGGCGATCCAACCGGCCAGGATGAACGCCAGGAACCCGACGCCGACGGCCGCGATCAGGGACAGGCGATCCCGCCATTTGAGGTCGCGCTCGCCCAGGACGAAGAGCGCGACGATCAGGCCGACGGGCAGGAACGCCAGGGTGAAGACCATGCCGAAGGCCATCACCAGGCCCGAGGCGGCCGCCGTGATCCAGGCCCCGGCGGATCCTCGGCCGCGAAGGTGCAGCCGGCGCACCGACCACGCGGCGAGTGCCCAGGCGGCACTCGAAAGAAACGGATAGGTGGTGTCGGCGCCGGGCTGGAAGAGGTTCGGGGCCGAGGCCAGCGGCCAGAGCGCGGCGGCCGACCACGCCACGCGCGCCGGCAGTGCCTGGCGGGCCAGCAGGTACAGGGGAATCACCGTACCGGCGCAGGCCAGCAGGGTCAGCAGCGCGGTGGCATAAAGCGAGGCGCGCTCGGCCAGGCGAACCGGATGGCCGTCGGTCGGCGGGAGCGAGCGGAACGCGACGCGAACCGTCTCGGGCATCGCCGCGTTGAGCCGGCTCGCCAGCGACGGGTTGCCTTCCATCGCGCGGAGCAGAATGCACTGGGCGACGATCAGGCCGGGCGGATGGGTGCCGATGTGGAGCGAGTCCTGGCCGCGGATCCACTCGGGATACTCGCGAAGGAACCGCCAGGGATCGGCCGCGGCGCGGTCGCGGGCGATCCGGAAATAGCCGGTCGAGGCCGGGAGGTAATTCACGTAAGCCCAGCGGGTCAGGCCGTAGCCGTAAGGCGCCCCGTACAGGACGGCGAGCTGGACGCTGATCGATGAAGCGAAGAGCGCGGCCAGCCACAGCGACTCGACGCCTCGCGAGGCGGGAACCGCCAGCCGGCGCGCGCCGAGCGCGACGAATCCGCCATACACGCCGATGCACGTGATCGCCAGTGCGAGCGTACCGCCGAGCGGGCCGACGCCCGCGGGCAGGCGCGGCCATTCCCACTCGCCGCGGATTCCCAGCGGCATCCGGCCCGTGGCGATGCCGACGGCCAGCCCTAGCACCAGGGCCGCCTGGATCGCCAGGATGATTGCGAGTCTCCAGTGCATGGATAGGATCCGATCCGACGGTCTCGGGCTCGGGCAAACCCCGGACCGGCGTTTCGCGGCGCCGGTCCCGATTTGCCCCCGGGCACGATCTTAGCGACGATCGCCCCGGCCTGCGAGGCGGTGCGGCGAATTCATCAAGCGCGGAAAAAAGGGATTTCCCGTAGGTCGGGCCTTCTTGCCCGAGGCTCCAGCCCCGTCGGGCTGGAAAGCCCGACCTTCGGATCTACCGGCAAAATCAAACCGGCACCGCGCGGTTGCGGAGCGTGTTCGGGCATGGTTTCATCGTGGTTCATTACCGGTTTGCTCCGCCCCGGCCCCGGCGGGCGCCGATCCGACCCGACGGGCCGCCCGCCTGAACCGAACGAACGAACGAACGAACGAACGAACCGGACAGGACGACCGACCGACGGGCAATAGCGCCGGCGGGCGGGCCCCAGCCCGGCGACGCGGAGGATCGCCCGATGCATTTCAGCGACGACGCGCCCGCACCCGCCGCCAACCTCGAGCGGCCGCAAGGCGCCTGGTGGCGGGAGCTGACGCGATACCAGTGGTTCGTGTTCGTCGTCGCCTCGCTGGGGTGGTTGTTCGACACGATGGATCAGCAGCTCTTCGCCATGGCTCGCGTGTCGGCGGTCCGCAGCCTGCTGCACGTCGAGACCGGCGACCAGTCGCAGCTCAAGCTCGTCGAGGCGTGGTCGGGCTATACGAACTCGATCTTCCTCCTCGGCTGGGGGACCGGCGGCATCATTTTCGGCATCCTGGGCGATCGGATCGGCCGGGTGAAGACGATGACGCTGACGATCCTGAGCTACTCGGCGTTCACGGGGCTGAGCGCCCTGTCGAAAGGCGTCTGGGATTTCGCGCTCTGGCGGTTCCTCACCGGCCTGGGCGTGGGCGGGCAGCTCGCGGTGAGCGTCTCGCTGGTCGCCGAGGTCATGTCGGACCGGGTGCGGCCGATGGCGCTGGGGTCGCTCCAGGCATTGTCGGCGGTGGGGAACATGATGGCGGCTGGGATCGGCATGATGCTGGGCCGCCTGCAGCAGACGGGCCAGATCGCCAGCTCATGGCGGGCGATGTTCCTGGTGGGGACGGTGCCGGCTCTGCTGGTCATCCCGATCTTCCTGCGGCTGAAGGAACCCGAACGGTGGAAGGCCGCGGCGAGGGAGGGCGAACGGGCCGATGGCGATAAGCCGAAGCTCGGCTCGCTAAGCGAGCTGTTCGGCGACCCGCGATGGCGGCGGAACGCGATCGTCGGCATGGTGCTGACGTTCGCCGGCGTGGTGGGCCTCTGGGGCATCGGCTTCTTCAGCTTCGACCTGATCGACGTGGTCTTTCGCAAGCACTTCGTGGAAAAGGGGCTCTCTCCGCAGGAGATCGAGGGCCGGCTGTCGTTCTGGAAGGGGATCACGTCGATGGTGCAGAACGCCGGGGCGTTCTTCGGCATCTATGCGTTCGCCATCCTGGGCCGGTCGCTCGGCCGGCGGCCGGCGTTCGCGATCTCGTTCGTGATGGCCGCGGTCGCGACCGTGGCGACGTTCTGGTTCCTCGACTCGTTCTGGCAGATCTTCGTGCTGATCCCGATCATGGGCTTCTGCCAGCTCGCGCTGTTCGGCGGCTATGCGATCTACCTGCCCGAGCTGTTTCCGACGCGGCTGCGGAGCACCGGGGTCTCGCTCTGCTACAACGTCGGCGGCCGGCTGGTCGCGGCGGGCGGGTCATCGCTGAAGGGCCTGCTGTCGAGCAAGGTCTTCGGCGGGTATCCGGCCCCGATGCCGATGCGGCTCTCGGGGATCGCGATGTGCGTGGTGTTCCTGCTGGGACTTCTGGTCCTCCCGTTCGCCCCCGAGACAAAGGATCAGCCGCTACCGGAGTGAGTGGTCCGGCCAAAGGTGGGAGGGTCAGGCCGGCCCGTTGTGGGGCGCTGGTCTCCTGTCCCTCGCCCGGCGAAGCGCGGTCGCTCGCCAGCGCCAGCGCCGGCGCGGGCGACGCGCGGTCGGGCTTCCCGGCGGGGTCGGAGACCCGCTCCGAACCGGAGATTTGTTGCAGCGCCCTCGGGGCCCTGTCGCGATTTCCCTCAATCCAGGTCGCTCACATCACCAGCCGGGCCGAGTCGCGGTCGAGGTAGAGCCGCGCGCCCTTGTGACGGCGCAGGACGGTCGCGGGGCATGACTCGCTGATCGGACCGCGGAGGGTGTTCAGCACGGCGTTCGCCTTGCGCGGGCCGGGGACGATCACCGCGAGCGATCGGGCGCGCAAAAGCGCAGGGATCGTCAGGGTATAGGCGTGGGTCGGGACGTCCTCGAGCCGGGCGAGGTGGGCGTCGTGGAGCTGCTGGTTGCGGCAGGCGGCGTCGAGGCGAACGACCTTCACCAGCACCGGGTCGAGGAAGTCGGCGACGGGCGGGTCGTTGAACGCCAGGTGGCCGTTCTCGCCGATGCCGGCGCAGACGATGTCGGTCGGCTCGGCGAGCAGGAGGTTCTCGTATTCGAGGCAGGCGGCCAGGGGCCGGTCGGTGCGCTCGCCGGGGATCAACCGGAGCTGGTCGGGGGTCATCGCAGTGAGGCGGAAGATGTGCTCCTGGAGATAGCGGCGGAATGAGATCGGATGGTCGGCGTCGAGTCCGAGGTACTCGTCCATATGGAAGGCGACGACACGCGACCAGTCAACATCCGGGCGGGCAACCAGCTCGGCCAGCAGCTCGTTCTGGCTGGGCGCGGCGGCGAAGACGACATTGGCGCGGCCGGCGTCGCGCTGGCGATCCGTGATGGCCTGGGCGACATGCCGAGCGGCGGCGCGACCCGCCAGGAAGCGGGTCTCGTAGACGAGGACTTCGAGCTCATCCGCGTGGAAGCGGGCGATGGTGGCGGGCTCGGCGGCCGGCATGTCCGGGATCCTGGGGCGTGATGGTGGGTTGAGGCAGCTCGACGAATCACCGCCAGTGAGTCCCCGGCCCGGGTCGGTCCCCGATCCGGGCCGGTTGCCGATCCGGGCCGGTCCCCGATCCGGGCCGGTTGCCGATCCGGATTTGAACCACAGAGGCACAGAGGCACAGAGTGGGAGAGAATCAACGAATCATTGAATTCAGAAGTCATCAGAAAAAAGTCTTGAGACGTTTTTTCTGTGCATTCCCTGGGCTCTGTGCCCTTGTGGTTCGATCTCGGTACTGGTCCTTTGCGCTCGCGGTGGTGACTCGTCCGGCCTAGCTGAACTTACCCCATTCCCCGCGCGGATGCCAATCGGCCGGTTCGTTCGGGTTGTCAGCAGGAGCACGAGGCGGCCAGCCGCGAGGAGGAGCCGGCGCCCATGTCGGCGGTGCGGAGCTGCTCGCAGAGCTTCTGGCACTGGTCCAGGTCGCCGAGCATGGCCTCCGTGAGGAAGGACTGGGTGGGCTCGTCGCTGGTCCACTCGAGCTGGTCGTGGCAGCGCGCCAGGTGATCGATCAGGTCCTTCATCCACAGCAAGGTGTGACGCCGATTTCTCATCGCGGGGTGCTCCTTCACTCGCCTCGAGCGGAAGGCGATTCGACTGTTCCTATCGTGAATCCCAGCCCGAGCTTGCATGGCCTGCCCCGCGGGGCGGGCGGCCAGTCATGGGCTCCGTGTGGAGGGGATTTCGCAAAGGTCGTGCCGGTCGTCGGCCCGGGCCGCGACAGGTTCTCCAAACCGTTGCCGGCCGCAAACTTGAGGAAAAAAGTCCGCCACCACGCGGAATTCGGCCGGTTGCGGTATTGTTGTAAGGGTTACACGAGCTGTCGGCGGTCCGTCGCGTCGGCCGTCAGGTGGGGCCGCTGGGCAGGCGACCGTCCGGCCGATAGACTGGATGAAACGCCGCGAGGCTCGTGGCGTGAGCGTGGCGAAGCCGGGCGAGGCAAGGCGGGGGGAAACCGAGCATGACGGCGTGGCAGATGGCCTCGACCTCATCGACCGGCGACGTGGGCCATGCGGTGTCGCACTCGCACTCACACTCGCAGCTATGGCCGGATTTCCTCTCGCGCTGGCTGTTCGGCCGCGGTGATGAGGAGCGGCTGCCGCGCGCGACATCGGGCGGAGTGGCGCGGTTCCAGAACATCGGCATCAGCCGCGAGGCCGGGGCGGGCGGAGGCGCCATCGCCCGGATGGTCGGCAAGGGGCTCGGTTGGAAGGTCTACGACGACGAGCTGATCGAGGCGATCGCGCACCGGATGGGCGTGCCGCTGGACGAGGTGCGCACCCTCGACGAGCTGGCCCCGAGCGTCGTGCAGGACTGGCTGCTGCCGCTGCGCGAGGAATACTACGCGCCCCAGGAGGCGTATCTCGACCACCTGGCCAAGCTGATCGAGGCGATCGGCCGGGCGGGCGAGTCGATCCTGGTCGGTCGCGGGGCCAATTACATGCTGCCACGCGAGACGACGCTGACCGTGCGGATCATCGCGCCGCTGAAGGTCCGGGCGATCCGGCTGGCGGAGCGCATGGGGATCTCGGTGCGGACCGCTCGCCGCGCGGCGCGGGACATGGACCGGCGCCGGCTCCAGTTCGACCGCACGATGCACCGGGCGAACTCGAGCGACCCGCACAACTACGACCTGGTGCTCGACTCGAACAGCCTGGGGCTGGAGATCGCCGCCGACGTGCTGGTGCGCGCGGTCGAGGCCGGTCGGCCGTCGCGCGCGTCGGCCGGGCCCCTGCTCCGCGGCGGCGCGACCGAGCGCGTCGCTGGCAAGCCGCAGGCCCAGGCGGATCGCGGGTCGCCGACCCTCGAGTCGTGGAGCGGGCCGCCCCCATCGGCATCCGCCGGGGCCGAGGCGCCGCCGGTCGAGGATCGCGGGTCAGGACAGGGGCAATAGATCGGCCACGCGGATGCGACCGACCTCGGCGCCGTCGAGGCTGACGCGCACTTCCTGGTCCTTATGCCGGTGGCTCCGGTCGGGACTGGCCGGAGGATCAGGCGATCGAGGAGGCGTGTCGCCTCAGAGGATGTGAAGGAATCGTTGAAAAGGGCAGAGAGTAGAGAGCGAAGCAGCATAAAGGTATACGAAGTATCCGCTTGCAGCAATTCGCTCTCTTCTATCTGTTCTTCGGAATCGATTCCTGCACAGGCCCTCAGTCGAGTTGGCCTCCAGCATGTACCATTTTATCGCCACGCAAGCATCAGGGATGTAGATGCGCGCGGATGACGGCAGCGTCGTTGGTTCCGATCCGTCCTGGTGATTCGACGACTGCTCCATCACCGAAGGCGTTCATCCGCGAGAATCTCGCCGCCATTGCTCAGGGGGCGCCCCTCCTGTCGCCTGAGCATCGCGTCGGCAGCCGCCCGGGCCGTGGCCATGTCGCCGTGCCTTGACGCGAGCGTCAGGATCTCTCGTAGCTCGGCCTCGAGCGAGCGATGGTTGCCCGCTGACCGGGTCTTGAGCCGCTCATACACCTCGTCGTCCAGGTCACGGACCAGCGCTGTCGCCATGGTTCACCTCTCCAACGGGCCAGTGACGCTAACGTCATGCTAGCGAGGCGACATTCGAACGGCAGGCTGGGTTGCGACCGGCCGAGGGTCAAGCGGCGGCGCGTTGTCGGCACCGAGTCTTCGGAGCCGGCCGCCGAGGCCCTGGCGATGGCGTCCGATCGGCTGTAAGGTTGAGGCGATCTGACGGACGGTTTGGTCCGTCGGTGCGACACCGACACGCCGGAGTCCACGATGCGCCCTCGCCATTACCTTGCCATCGCCTGCGCGTTCGTCCTGCTGTCCGGCGGCGTCGCGTTCGCGGCAGACGAGCCGAAAACAGGGCCGAACGAGACGTTCTGGATCATCCCACACACCCACTGGGAGGGCGCGGTCTTCAAGACGCGCGAGGAATATCTCGACGTGGGGCTGGGGAACATCCTCACGGCGATGCGACTCTTGCGCGAGCAGCCGGAGTTCCGCTTCACGCTCGACCAGGTGGCGTACGTCCGGCCGTTCCTCGAGCGGTTCCCGGGCGAGGAGGCCGAATTCCTCCGGTTCCTCCGCGAGGGGCGGTTGCAGCTCGCCGGGGCCCTCGACGTCATGCCCGATGACAACATGCCGGGCGGCGAGACGTTCGTCCGGCAGATGATCTACGGCAAGGGCTATTACCGCGAGAAGCTGGGTGTCGACGTGACGACCGGCTGGCAGCTCGACACCTTCGGCCACCACGCGCAGATGCCGCAACTGATGCGGCTGGGGGGCTACAGGTCGTTCTGGTTCTTCCGCGGCGTGCCCCGGCAAGACTTCCCGTCCGAATTCCTCTGGGAGGGGATCGA
Organism: Planctomycetota bacterium; assembly: GCA_021818605.1. Lineage (GTDB taxonomy): Bacteria > Planctomycetota > Planctomycetia > Isosphaerales > Isosphaeraceae > JAKAUH01. The sequence goes on along the minus strand of JAKAUH010000631.1, from coordinate 6,770 downwards.
CGGCTCGCGGATCGACGCCTACTGGCTGCCACAAACCTATGCGCTGGCCTATCCGACGCCGAAGGACCCGGCCGCGTTCCGCGAGGCGACGAGGGCACGATTTCGGGTGCTGGACCCAAACAGCAAGGGGATTCTCGATCGCGCCGGGCTATCGGGCGCGGATGTCTCCGAGCCCGAGGCGCACCTGGTGCCGAATGTCCGGGCGTTCAACGCCGACCCGAAGCGGCCGTTCACGATCAAGGTCGCGGTGCCGTCGGAATTCGAGGCCGCCGCCTCGCGCCGCGCCGATCGAACCGTGTTCAAGGGCGAGCTGAATCCGATCTTCCAGGGGATCTACAGCAGCCGGATCGAGCTGAAGCAATGGATGCGGACGATCGAGCGGCAGATGCTGCTCGCCGAGAAGCTCGCGGTGCTCTCGGGCTGGCTGGGCACGCCCGTCGATCGCAAGGAGCTGCTGGCCGCGTGGGAGCCGGCGCTGTTCAACCAGACGCACGATCTGGCCTCCGGCGTGATGACCGACCACGTCTACGACGACACGATCCGGAGCTATGAGTACTCGCTCGGGCGCTCGAAGGAGCTGATCGACGCCGGTTTCAAGGGGCTCGCGGTCAGGGTCGACACCCGCGGGCCGGGGACGCCGATCATCGTCTTCAATCCGCTGGGCTGGGTGCGGTCGGATATTGTCGAGGTCGAGGTCGGCTTCGGCGAGGGGGGCGTGCACGAGGTCCAACTCACGGGTCCCGACGGGCAGAATGTCCCCGTGCAGATCGTAGAGGCGACCCAATACGCTGGGGGTGGACTCAAGACGGCACGAATCGCCTTCATCGCCCGTGACGTCCCCGCCCTGGGATACTCCGTCTATCATGCCGCGCCGCACCGTCCCGCCAGGAATTCGGGGTTCACGCAAGTCGGCGCCGCCGGAGCCATGACCGTGATGGAGAACGAGCTGTATCGGCTCATTCTCGATGGCGGGACAGGTGTGATTCAGCAGGTAGAAGCCAAGGCGGACGGTTGGGAGGCGCTCGCCGACCGCGGCAACGTCGTGGCCCGGGAGCAGGATCGGGGCGACCTGTGGGAGCTGTATCGCGGCCTCGACGGCGGCAGCCGGATCGCCATGACCAGCAAACAGGCGGTGCCGAAACCGGGCCAGGCGGCGTTCAGCAACGAGAACAAGGGAGAGTCGGGGACGATGCGCGGGGGGCGGGTGTTCTCGGAATTCCAGGTCGCCCGCGCCTTCGGGCCAGGCAAGTTCGTGACGGCCGTGCGGCTCTATTCGGGCCTGCGGCGCATCGAGGTCGCCACGCGCCTGGTCAACGCCGAGAAATACGTCCGCTACCAGGTGCTCTTCCCGACATCGATCAAAAACGGCAAGACGACGCACGAGATCCCCTTCGGCGCGATCGAACGGCCCTCGGGGATCGAGTTTCCCGCGCAGAACTGGGCCGACCTGAGCGACGGCCGGCACGGGCTGGCGCTCCTGAACATCGGCCTGCCGGGAAACGTCACGACCGACGGGACGATGATGATCTCGCTGTTGCGCTCGCATAACCTGGGCGCGTACGGCTTCGGCGGCGGATACGAGCCGGGGATGTCGTCAGAGTCGGGCTTCCAGATCGGCCGCGAGCGGACGTTGCGATATGCGATCGTGCCGCATGCGGGCGACTGGCGCGAGGCGCGGGTCTATCGCGACGGGCTGGAGTTCAACCAGCCGCTGGTCGCCCGGCCGGTGCTGCCGCATGCCGGGCAGTTGCCGGCGCGATGGGGCCTGCTGTCGGTCTCCGACCCGAACGTCGTCGTCTCGGCAGTCAAGCCGGGGAGCGAGGGGACAGTCGTGCTGCGCGTCTACGAGGCGACCGGCCGGCCGGCGAAGGGAGTGAAGGTCGAGTTCAACGCCCCGGTGGACGAGGCGAGGGACGCCAACCTGCTGGAGGACGCGCAGGCCGCTCTCAAGGTCGACGGTAAGGCGCTCGCGTTCGACCTGCACCCGTATCAGATCCGGACGTTCCGGCTGCGGCTGGGCGGGCGTTGAGTTGGCAGGAAGCCGACGAGCGACGACAGGGGGTATTTCATGAGAGGTCAAGGTTCGCGTCGGACATTCCTGGCGGGCGGTGCCGCGGCGGCCATCGGGGCGGGCGTGCGCTCCGCTGCCGCACGCCCGGGATCGGCGGAGGACGCCATCGATGTCGTCGTCTGGGACGAGCGACAGCCGGCGCAGAAGAAGGCTTACGAGAACTTCCTCGGCAACCAGATCGCCGGCCATCTGAAGAAGCAACCGGGGCTCTCGGTGCGATCAGTCGCGCTGGATGATCCCGGGCACGGACTGGGCGATGATGTGCTCGATCGCTGCCGGGTGCTGGTGTGGTGGGGGCATGCTCGCCAGGCCGAGATCGCGCCTGAGGTCGGTCGAGGAATCGTCAAGCGGATTCAGGAGGGCACGCTCAACCTGATCGCGCTGCACTCGGCGCACTGGTCGACGCCGTTCGTCGAGGCGATGAACGAGCGGGCGCGAATCGACGCGAGGCGCGCGATCGCCGCGGCGGCCAAAAGCACGGGCGACGGGATCGAGACCATCGAGGCCGCGCCGCCGCGGCGGTACACGGTCCCGTCGGCCGATGCGAGGATCACGCCTTGTGTCTCGTGGCGCAAGTTCCCCGACCGGACGAGCCGGGCGACGATCCACCTGCCGTACTGCTGCTTCCCGGCCTATCGCGGCGACGGCAGGCCGAGTCGGATTCACGTGCTACGGCCCTATCATCCGATCGCGGCCGGTCTGCCGGCGGATTTCGAGATCCCGCAAACCGAGATGTACGACGAGCCGTTCCACGTCCCCGATCCGGACGAGGTGATCCTGGAGGAGCGTTGGGCCGGCGGCGAATGGTTCCGTAGCGGGTCGGTCTGGACGCTCGGCCGGGGCCGGGTGTTCTACTTCCGGCCCGGGCACGAGACGTATCCGGTTTTCAAGGAAGCGCTGGCGCTCAGGGTGATCGAGAACGCCGTGCGGTGGCTCGGTCGGGCGTAGGTCGAACTGATTTGAAGACCCTCATTCGCCCATCAGGCCCCTCCTCACCGTGAGCAAGGGGTGAAAAGGACAGCGACTGGCATCCTGTCCTCCTCGCCCCTGAACCCTATCCCCTGCCCCGAGTCAGTTGCTGACGAGCCCGCGGCGGCCGGCGCCGCTGGGCTGAGCCGGCTTGCGGGGGATCTTCCCGTCCATCATGGCGGCGTTGTAGACGAACGTGGCCATGATGGTGGCGGCCTGCTTCATGTCATCGGCCTGGATGCGGTCGAATACGTCCTGGTTCGAGTGGTGCGTCCGGGTCTCGTACTCGATCTCATCCTGGATGAACTGGAAGCCTGGCAGGCCGATGCCGTCGAACGACTGGTGGTCGGTGCCGCCGGTGTTCGCGATCGTGATCGTCCTTGCCCCCATATCGCGGAACGGCTGGAGCCACTTGCGGAAGATTGGCCGGGCGGCCTCATTTCCCTGGAGGTAGATGCCTCGGATCTTGCCGGTGCCGTTATCCAGGTTGAAATACGCCTGGAACTTCTCGTGCTCGGGTTTCGGCACGGTGTCGGTCGAGCTGCCGTTATTCGCCGGTGCGGGTCCGCCGAACATGTTCCCCGGGCTGCGGCCGAAGTGCTGGGTGACATACGCGCGCGAGCCGAGCAGTCCTTCTTCCTCGCCGCTCCAAAGCGCGATCCGGATCGTGCGGCGAGGCTTGAGGTTGAGGGCCTGAAGGATTCGCACGACCTCCATGGCAACCGAGACGCCCGCGGCGTTGTCGGTCGCGCCGGTGCCGCTGTGCCACGAGTCCATGTGGCCGCCGAGCATGACGACCTCGTCCTTGAGCTTGGGATCGGTGCCGGGGATCTCGGCCACCGTGTTGTACGACTTCAGGTCCTCGTCGTGGAACTGCACCGAGAGATCCACGATCATCTTCGGCCGTACGCCCTGCTCGATCATGCGGACGAGGCGGTTGTACTGCTCCTGCGAGACGACGATCTGGGGCGGGATCTTCGGGCAATCCTTGTCATAGACCTGGGGTTGCGGCTGGCGCTGTCCCTGACCCTGAGCTTGCCTGCGGAGGAAGTTGGGCATGACGCCTGGGACCGAGGCGGACTGGACGAAGATGGTGCCTCCGTCGCCGGCGCGGCTGCCGTCGACGAGCATCGCGGCGTCCTCGTCGGCGAGGAACTTGAGCTTCTTGACGGCGAACTCGAACTGCCGGCGGCGTTCCTCGGTGAGCTGGAACCGCCCGGGGCGAGGCGCCCTCGCCGCGGGCTGGCCCTTGGCCTGGGGCCCGCCGGCGCGCTGGCGGCCGAGGCCGCGGGGCTGGGGCTCGTCGGCGTCGGCCAGCTCGAGCAGCTCGGAATCCGTCTTGCGGGCGCCGAGCGCCTCGAAGTGGGCGGGGATATCGCGGGGCGCCGCGGCCAGCACGATCGCGCCCTTGATCTTCCCCTTGAACCGGGCGAAGTCGGCCTCATCCTTCGCATTGAAGTACACCACCGGGGCGGCGAGCGTGCCATCCGTGCCGGGCGACCACGCCTTGGGATAGGCGATCAGCGGGATGCACTGCGGCTCGATCACCTGCGCCGAGAACCGCTTGAGCGTCCAGCCGCGGCCGAACGGTCCCCAGGCCTCAAGGTGGGCGTTCTTGAGCCCCCACGCCGCCAGGCGGTCGCGGGTCCACTCGTTGGCGTGCTTCATGTTGGGCGAGCCGGTGAGCCGCGGGCCGATCACGTCGGTCAGGTGACTCAGCGTGGCCATGACCTGGGAATGCTGGGACTCTTCCTCCTTGATGCGATCGACCACGTCGTTCGACGATTTCGAGGCGGATGCGGCGGCCGGCTGGCCGGGCTGGGCCGGCGCGGCGGCCTGCTGCGCGCGCAGGGCCAGCGCGGGCACGGCGGTCGCCACCACCAGGATGGCGAGGGATCGGAGCGGGCGTCTCATGGAGCGGGTCTCCGGGAGGACAGGAATCACATGAAGAACCGAGAAGGCGAGCCGGGACGAGGAGAGGCGCGTCCCGCCCGGTCGCCCCGAGACGGGAGAAACCTCGGGTCGAAGCGAGCATTCTATAAGAGCGGCGGCGGGTGTTTCACTACCCCCTGGCTCCTTGACGTGCGGAATCCGCCGATCCCATCGTCAGGATCGGCCCGGCCGTCGCGGACAGGAATCCGGGCAGGCCGGTCGATCGCGCACCCCGACCGGCGTGGCGCGTTTCGCCGGTCTTTACCCATCCCTAGCGACAACGCCGCGGCACTGGTCCCGGCCTCGCGGAAGTTCTTTTCGCGACCACCGTGAGCCGGGGAAAAACCGGCTCGGGGCTTGACTTCGATCCGCCCATCGCAGATGACTCTTAGAACCAACCTTACCGAATGAAAAGTGGCAGGCGGGAGATCCGACGATGCGTGGGATCAGGCTGAGCTTCGTACTGGCCTCGATGATCGTGGTGGGACTGGCTCTCTGGGCCGGGGCCTATGTCGACCAGACGGGCAGCCGGATGGCGACCGCGGCCGACCGGCTGCTGGTGACCCTGAGCGGCGAGCAGGCGGCCAAGGCGCGTTATGCCTACGACGCCCCCGAACGGCTGGACTGGCACTTCATCCCCCGGCCGCGCAAGGGGCTGCCGATCAAGGACCTCAGATCCGAGCAGCGGGCCCTGGCCTTCGGCCTGATCGAGTCGGGCCTGGCGAGCTCGGGCTTCCTCAAGGCGACCACGATCATGAGCCTCGAGGCCGTGCTCAAGGAGATGGAGCAGGGCCGCGGCCCGACCCGCGACCCCGAGCTCTATTACCTCACGATCTTTGGCAATCCCTCCGATCGGGGCAAGTGGGGCTGGCGCGTCGAGGGCCACCATCTATCGCTGAATTTCACCATCGAGGACGGCAAGATCACCGCGGCCACGCCAGCCTTCTTCGGCTCCAATCCCGCCGAGGTCCGCCAGGGACCGCGCAAGGGCCTCCGCACGCTCGCTGATCGCGAGGATCGGGCGCTCCGGCTGCTCCAGGCGCTCGACGACAACCAGAAGAAGTCCGCCGTGATCTCGCCCGAGGCGCCCGCCGAGATCCGCGCGGCCAACAAGCCCCAGCCGCCCACCGACGCGGCCGAGGGAATCGCCTACGCCGACCTGAACAACGATCAGCGCTCGATGCTCCGCGCCCTGTTCGAGTCGTACGCCCAGGACATGCCCGAGGAGGTCTCGCGCGCCTGGCTGGGCGAGGTCCGCCGCGCCGGGTTCGAGTCGATCCGGTTCGCCTGGTCTGGACCGGGCGACCGCAGCCAGAAGCACGCTTACCGCGTCCAGGGGCCGACCTTCCTCATCGAGTTCAACAACACCCAGAACGGCGCCAACCACATTCACTCCATCTGGCGGAACATGCTCGGCGATTTTGGCATTCCGCTGGCGCACTGACCGGATCCCCAATGGGCGAGGGACGGGTTACAGGCTCCTGCCCTCGCCCCTCGGGTCTTCACTGACCACTGACCACTGACCACTGACCACTGACCACTGAGCACTGACCACGAATGAGCTGGACCAGACGCGAATTCCTGGCCGCCTCCGCCCTCGCCGCCGCGGCGCGTGAGGCGCCTCGGGCGAGCGCGGCGGCGGTCCGACAACCCGCGGGCGACACCGGCCGGGTTGCGGCCAATGAGAAAACCACGCTCGGCTTCATCGGCACGGGCGGGATGGGCACGGGGCTGATCGACACCTTCCGGAAGTTGCCCCAGGCGGAGATCGCCGCGGTTTGCGACGTCTATGAGCCGC
>JAKAUH010000084.1 GCA_021818605.1 Planctomycetota bacterium | reverse complement strand
GGCCGCCCTGGGCCTTCGCCGTCACCGGGCCCTGGAGCACGACGCCGCCGCCGTTGACCAGCGTCAACCTGACGCTGCCGTTGAAATTCGTCATCGGTGTACCGGCCTCGTCCTCGGCGACGAGATTCACGCCGAACGCCCTGCCGGCAACCACGGGTGAAGGCGGCTCGCCACCGGGCGCGATCGCCCACTGGGTGGCGAACCCGAGGACGCCGTACTCCGTGATGCTGACGGTGCCCGCCGGAATCTCGGCGAAGCGGCCGGCATTCGACTCGACGAGCCAAATGTTCCCGTTCCGGTCGACCGCGATTGCCCCAGGAGTGGCGCCCCCGGTCGGCAAGGGAAACTCAGTGGTCACCTTCGTGGTTGCGTTGATCATCCCGAGCCTGGCGACGGCATCCTCCGTGAACCAGAGGCTTCCATCCGCCGGGTCCGACACGATCTCGGACAGGCCGGCGTTGGGCGTCGGCACCTGGTATTCGCCGATCATGGCGCCCGTCCTGGGATTCATCTCGCCGATCGCGTTGAGACCGGTCAGGACGAACCAGAGATTGCCGTCCGGGCCGAACGTGATGCCTTCGGCCTCGTCATCGCCCGAGGAGTCGATGCGGAACTCCTGGATCGCGTGCGTGACCGGGTTGATTCGCCCGATCTGGTTGGCTCCCGCCTCGGTGAACCAGATGGTTCCGTCTGGACCCTCCACGATCCCGTACGGTTCGGCGTTCGCCGTGGGGAGCGTGAATTCGGTGATCAGATGGGTGTCGGTGTCGAGGGCCCCGATCCGATCGGTGTGGAACTCGGTGAACCAGATCGTCCCGCCCGGGCCGGCGGTGATCCCGTTGACCTGGGGATTGCCCGTGGTGTTGAACGGAATCTCGGTGATCTGACCGTTGGTCGGGTCGATGGCGCCGAACTGCCCGGCGTTCTGCTCGTAGAACCAGTAATTGGGGACGGAATGGCCGCCCGTGCCCGACAGGGGCACCAGGTCGTCGAGGCCCGCGAGGGATTTCGTGAGGGCCGCAAGTTTCCTGGGGGTGATGTCGTACTGGTAGATCTTGCTGTCACTCGATGCGCCCTGGGAAGCCAGGTACAGATTGCCTTCTCCGTCGGTCTCGAGCCCGTCGGGGGAAAAGGTCGTGGGAAATGCACTGCTGGTGATGAGCGTCGCCTTGAGGAAGCTGCCCGGCTGGAGGCTCAGGTCGTAGATACCTGCCCGGCCCGATACCGAGTTGATCATCCGTGAGCTGACGAACAGGTCGCCGGTGAAGGAGTCGAACGCCAGGCCGTCGAGTCCCTTGAGCGGCCCGGAGCTCGCGATTACCTGGAAGGTCTGGGGATCCAACTCGACGACGGATGATCCGTTCGAGACGGCGAACAGGCGGCCCTGGCTGTCGAAGACGATGCCATCCCTGTACTGGCCGCTGCCGAACGTGGTCGGCGTCTGACCGGGGTTGTTCAGGTTGATCTCGTAGATTTTCCCCGTGGCGGCGCTATCGGCCAGGACGGCATTACCGCCCGGCACGAGGGTGAGGTCATGGCCCCCGTTTCCGATCGTGGCCAGCAACGTGTCGGACGAGATGCCGACCGAGGGGTTCACCCTCCGAACCTGTCCGACGCCGCTGACTGACCACGCCGTGTAGATCAGGTTGTTGTTGTCGAAGATCAGGCTGTCGAGACCCGCCCTCACGGGAATGGTCTGGAGCAGGGCGCCGGTGGTCTTGTCGATCTTGTAGATCTGGCCTTTGTCGATGTCGCTCGCGTAGAGGACGGCCTGCGGCCCGGCCGCGATCGGGCCCGGCCCCGAATCGGCGGTGGGGATCTGGTACTGGGTCATCCCGCCGGCGGGGTCGGCCGGGTTGATCATGCCGATGGCATTCGAGCTGAGCGAAAACCAGACGTTCGGGTCCGGCCCGGCCCCCGCGGCGACCCCTTGAGGGCCATTGTTCCCGCCGCTGAGCAGGCGGCGCGTCTCCATGACTTCAAGCGCCGGCCTGCGATGCCTCCACCGGCCGGCTCCCTTCCGCCATCGCCGTCCTCGCGAATCCGGCAACGCATCGAGTCTGGTCGTCCACCGCCAGGGGATATCGCTCATCATGGTCGTTCGGCTCCGCTGCTGCTTGACGGTTGTTTCCATTCCCTCGCGGTGCGCCATCGTCCCCGATCGATCAGGCGATCTCGCCGATCACGACGAGCAGGAAGTACTCCTGCGACGGCATGTCAGCACGTCGAACGACCACGGTTCCTCTTCACCGCGAGAACCCCGATGCCTGCCTGGCAGACGTTCCACCAGCGGCGAACTTGCGCGACGATCGCGGAGTTGAATCAACTTCATAATGAAGTATCTTTGCGTCGCTCGGCTGCGGTCCCTTCTGAAGTGAGGGGCCTCTGAGGTCTCTGCGTGAATGCCTGGATATTTGTCCGCGTTCGTCGTTTCCAACCCATGGCGCAAGTCGAGGGATGGCCCATTGCGTCGGCGCGCCGGGTCGGATAGCATTTCCATCAATGCAATTCAGGATTTCCAATCGCGTGGACGATACGATGGCGCTCCGATGACTGGTGACGCCGCGCCTGGTCTCTTCATCAGAGAGGACCACGGCAGCCGCCAGACCGGAAACAGCGGCGCGGGAATGACGCGGTCCCTGTTGCGATCGGGGTGGCGCCGGCCGGAGAGGATCCACCATCCAAATCCAGATCCATCATCCAGTTGCGGCATCTGGGCGAAGAAGAGGCCCATGTCGAACTCGACCTGACGTACCGGAGTGAAAAATGTCCGCCGTTCCGGATGACCCGGATTACGCGTCCGCGACGATCGAGGATCTGCTCGGTGCGATCCGCGCGGGCCTGGGTGCTGAGGCCGAGCTGATCGACCGGTATGCGCGACTCTACGCCGACAGGACCTCGACGCCTCACTTGGTCCTGGGCGCGATGCATCGGAGGGCCGCCGAGGCGGCCGGGCTCGATCTGGTGAGCCTGGTGGGCATGCTGCTCGCTGTGCGGCGACACGAGATCGGGATGAGCCTTGAAGACCACGCGACGCCGGAGCGGTTCGAGGCCTCGGTCGAGCGGAGGGTTCGCCGGGATGTCTGGAAGGCCGCCAGGCGCAAGAGGCGCGGGCCTGTGCTCGGCGATCCCCGGTTCGAGCAGGCCGAGGACAGGGGCTATCGGCCCGCCTCGAACGGCGAGCCCCACTCCACCATCCTGTTCGAGACGCTGGACGATCGGCTCGAGTCGGCGATCCAGAAGGTCGAGGGGAAGAACGACGACCAGCGGATGCTCCGCGAGGTCCTTGCCCGGCTGCATGTCCTGAAGGGATGGGAGTACGGCAAGCTCGCCCGGCTGGTCTACGGGCCTGGACACGGTTCGGAGGAGCTGCGCAAGGCCGGCGAGTGCATTCGCAAGTGGCTCCAGGAGCCCGTCCGCCACATCCGCGCCGAGAAGGA
>JAKAUH010000590.1 GCA_021818605.1 Planctomycetota bacterium | reverse complement strand
GGATTTACGTACCGGACCGCGATCCTTCCAAGGGCGGGCAGCTCACGGATAAGGACCGCCTTTACGAGGTAGAGACCGCCTTTCTCGATGAAGTGCTGGGTCGGCAGCGGCGACCAATACCTGCCTTGAACCGGGCGCTGATGGACTTCCTGCTCGGGTGTGGGGTGCGTTGGTGGCGGCATTGGAAGGAGTCTGGTGGTGGGGAATTCCCATCGACCGAGCTGATCGAGCACGACTATCCATACCATGCCGCCATGATTCACCTCAGCGTCAAGCAGGAGAATCAAGACAAGATAGTCCGAATCGTGCAGCGGCAGTGGGCAGAAGCGGTCCAGGCGAAGCGTGCGTTCGATCCTGCTCGCAGCCCCGCCGATGACATCTTCCGGGAGCGCCTCAGGCTGCAACAGGAGCGAACCAGGGGTCTCCTCCGACGGCCTATCGCTCCCTGGGAGGAGCTATCTCATTTCATCGACAAGGCGATTGAGATTTCAAGGCGACCGATAAAGGACCCGGGGTCCCTGAGCTATGCGCCCTACGCGAATGGGCAGTTCGTCTACCTCCTAAACAGCAGCGACTCCGGCATGGAGCTCGCATACGGGAATGATGTCGATGTTGAGGTAAGGACAAAGAAGGCCGCTATTATCGTCGGTGGCCAGATACTTTCGCGAGGGCTGACCGTGGAGGGTCTATCGGTAAGCGTCTTTGGCCGGACTGCGGAGATGCCACTCGGCGACGCGACCCTTCAAATGGGCCGGTGGTTCGGTCATCGAATGAAGGACGTGGACTTGGTCTCGATTCACCTGCAGCGGCAGGTTCGGCAACTGATGCGGGATCTTGCTGATGCCGACCGTTATCTGCGCCTCCAGGTCAAGGATTCCATCTTCCATGGTCATCGCCCGGATCGCATCTTGCTCGAACTCCGTAACTCGCCCTCGTTCCGCGCCACCAGCCCGTCGAAAAGTGCGTTCTTGATGGACGACGGCGGAAACATGGCGTTCTCGGGAAAGCTTGCCCTCCTCGAAGAACCGTCCTTCTGCTTAGATGATATCGTCTTCAATATTAGTCGGCTTAAGGAGTTCGAGACATTTCGCGTCGGGTCAGAAGTGTTTAGTCGCGCTCGACTCTACCGTGATGTGAATCCGGACGAGGCGATTGAGCTTCTCGATGGCTTCAAGTGCGATAAGGACGCCAGCCAAGTGTCCTTCTGGAGGTACGCAAAGTACCTCCGGGACTGGCGCGACCATGCAGGCAAGGACCTCCCCAGGTTACCCCGAATTAACATCGCGGTGATGAAGCGGTGGTCACTGGACCGACAACGGTTGACGACGATTGCCCGACCGTGTACTGCCGAAGAAGCGCGAGAGAGTGTTACAGGAAGGTTCGGATCAATCGTAGGAGGCACGGCACACGAGGGGGATGCAGTCTATCGGGGCGATGCGTTCCTCGACAAGGTGCCGGAATGGCATCGGACGGCGGCCGACGTCCCACGGGCGCGCGCCCCCGGGGAAGAAATCCTCATCGTGTTTTACCCCCTGCACCCGAATTACATCGCAAAGCGGCTTTGGGATCCGAACCTGAAGGACGGGAATCACCCGGAAGGCAATTGGAGGCCCACCCATCGCATCGAACTTCTGCCCGGAGACCGTGGTTACATAGATCCCGGAGGTCGGTCCATTGAGGAGGTGTCGGTATTGACCTTTGCGGCCTGGACGCCGGCCGGTGGACCGATGTATCAGGTTAAAGTAAACCGACTGATTCCGGTGGCAGAAGTACTACAGCACGGGCGGCAGCAGTCCGACGATGAGGTTGCCCAGTAGTTACCATGTCTGCCATCCGTGATACCTGGCGCCGGCTCTCCACGCCCGCCGACCCGAAGGAGCTCTCAGCAGAGCATGTCTCTCGAACGAATGCATGGGTCTTCAAGGATCACCGTGGCAGCTTCGGGTTGATGCTCACAGGCGTAGATCCTCCCGGCCGGGATACACACCTGAAGAATATCCAGGTCGCGTTCAAACCGGAGAAGGAAGTTCAAGAGCATGGCTCCACCCGGCTCGTGCCGAGGTGCCTGGAGATCAACTTGGATTCGTCGTGTGCAGGGGACGCCCTCGCAGCGGTCTTGGAGCGCTTGAGCGATAAGAAGCCGGATGGAGCTTATGCCACGGAAGACCTCCTCGAGGTGCTTGCTGAGGGTATCGAGGTCTTCCGAGCGACTTCGCCCCCGAGCTCGAAAGAGGCGGTAATTGGCGTTTGGGGGGAACTCCATCTGCTCGAAATTGTCGTGGCCAATGCTTCAAGCCCTGAGGCTCAAGCGGAAGCGGTACGAGCCTGGGAGGCCGAGGGACCCCGACGCGACATCCTCGATTTTCGTTTCCAGGCCGCGCGGGCCGCGATCGAAGTGAAGACCACACTCGGCAATCGGGTGCATCATATCGAGGGGTTCGGCCAGGTCTCCACCCCTCCGGATTACTTAGAGGCGTTCTTGGCCAGCCTGCACCTGGAGGAGCCACGGAGTCCGGCGGGCCGAACGGCACTGGACATTACCCAAGGAATCCGAGCGTCCTACCGAGGTGCAGGCGTGGACCATGAACGGTTCAATCAGCTTCTTGGTGCTAAGCTAGAGCGACGAGGCAAGGAGGCGATTGATGACCGGTTCCGGTTCACTGCGCCTGATGGCGCGCTCGCAATATTTCGTTCAACGGATGTGCCCCGGCCGGTCGCAGGAGAATCGGTAACCGATGTTCAGTGGACCGCCGACCTTACCCGTTGCACCGCGCTGAGCGCGTTCGAAGTGGCCGGACTGCTACACAGGATAGTCCACTGAGGGCGAGCTCAGCGGTTGATGCGAATTGTGGAACCCCCCGGAGGGTCGACAGCGTTAATCCAATCAACGCGGACCGTGAAATACGGTGAGTCCTCCATCCATCGGTCGTAGTGAATCTTCAGCTCAGCAGCACCATCCTTTGCCGGTGCGAGCGCGTCATCTGGCGTGCGGACCTGCTCGTCGCTATCGAGCACCTGCCATGAGGGCGTGGGCAAGGTGTTCGCCGGTTGGCTCGCCCGAAGCAGAATAGGATGGCCGAGGGCCGGCCACTTCGTTTCTGAAGCGATTTTCAGAGTGCCACGCCCCGGCGAAGCGAGTATGCCCCGTCCGGGTTCGCTATGGATTTTGTCAGTCATGACCTCGTCGAGACTATACGTCTTACCATGCCGAACCGCAGTCTCCATCCATACTCGAACGGAGTTCCGCCCTCGCTCGCCGCCACGTAGGAATGTGTTCAACAGATCCGGATGGATCCAGTCGACCCACATCAGTGGCATGAGAGCCTCGAAAAAGCGCTGTTCGGGTATCGGGGTCTCCTTATGGCCCTCGCGGGCCACGCGCCACACCGTGGGGTACAGTCGAAGTAATGCTTGGGAAGGGCCCTGACGTTTGAGAAGTCCCTTG
>JAKAUH010000910.1:7550-18091 GCA_021818605.1 Planctomycetota bacterium | reverse complement strand
GGCCGGGTCGGGCTTCGCAACCCTCGAGGGATTTGGCCCAGGCAGGACGCCGCGGACCAATCGGCGGCCGAACGCGACGACGTTACGGCCGAACATCATGAGCGTGCCGACGGCCCCGGCGATGATCGACATCACGGGCCACATCGTTTCGGGGCCGATGTAAGCGAACAGCATGGTTTCACATCCTCGATTGTCCTTCGCCAGCGGATCCTGCAATGGACGATGACGAGCCGGCGGGGAGCAGATCCTATTCTGACAGAAACCGGCGAGGGCGCGAAGGAGTGCGCTTGCCCCGGTGTTGTTCCGCGTTCCGCCGCGATGGGCAGGCGGTGAGCGGTGGCAGGATCGACCCGGCCCGGGCCTGGATCAGGCCCGTCTCTTCGCCTCGGCGTTTATTGTAATGCTCTCGACTTCGGTATGTGTGGCGTTCATGTTCAGGTCAATCGTCCCGGTCCCCATGTATCCGGCGTAACTTCCTGTGCCTCCCTGGATTTTCAGGGGGTGCTGATAGAAGACGGAGTCGGGACCGGCGCGGTGGGTAGGTCCGGGGGTTCCGTTGTTGAATGCAAGGGCAATCGCACCCTTCGCGCCATGGAGGGTAATGGTGTCGGGTCCGATGTAGCCGGTGCTACCCGAGCTTTCGTACCAGTCGCCCTTGACCTGGCCCAGCGAACTGAGCTGACCGCTGACTGGGACCGACGAGGTCACCCCGCCGGCGTTGTTCTCCGTCTCGTTTTTCGCGTTGGTGTGGGCGGTGAGCACGCCGTCGAGGGGCAGCGAGGTGGATGTCGCCGCGGGATGGGCGCGCTCACGGGCGTGATGCTCCCGTGGTGCATGCGCAAGGGAGAGTAGTTCTCTCGTTTCGAGGGCGTCGAATTGGAGAGGGCGACGGGCCTTGCTCATCCGTGGACTCCGATGGCGAAGCCGGGTTTTCGGTTCTCAAAACTCTGTTTCGGAAAGGCGATTACCCGATGTGAGCGAGCGTCCACATCGAAAGGTGGGGGGCGGTTCCGAGTCAGGCTGGTGAGCCCGTCCCAGGCACACGACGCGACGGTCCGGGCGTCCCGGCCGGACTTCGACGCCTCGATCATGTTTTTCGGTCGGTGGGCTGCGTCGACTTTGGGGATTCCCTGAATTGATCGGTATGAGCTGGCAATAGCTGTCGCCTGGCATGGGGCGACGGTCCCAATCATGTCGTTTTGGGCAGGCGTACAAAACTCACGGCCCGCCGGCTTCCGATGTTCCGTCAAAGACGTCGTCGTCGGTGACGAGCGAAGGGTCCGCCATCTGGCTTTCGGAGGTCGCAAAGCGCAGAGGCACATCCCCTTTCCCCCGCGCGGCGGGGAGAGGAGAGGGTGCGCCAAGGTTCGATGAAGGGGCATTCGGTGTCGGCCCCGGTTGGCTATTCAGCCGTGATGGTCTCCAGTTCTACAGCGGAAGAACATCGCGGGGCCTGTCGCTTCCCCCTGGAAACGCCGGGTTTACGCCATGGCAAACTGCGACCCGAATGGCGGGATGCTGCCGGGTCGTCGCCGCAATGCCTGGCTTGGCAAGGGATACCGAGGGGCCAGCCAAACTCCTTCCGCTGTAGAACTAGCGTGCGCGGAGCAGGGACCTCATCTGGAGGTGGCTGACGGGGAAGGTCGCCTCCTGGAGGATACGGGTCAATTTGCTCTCGACCAGCTGCGCGGGCCGCAGTGCGGCACGGTCGTCGACCACAAGGTCCTCCTCGTGACCGAACGGCGCCAGCGACTCAGGGCCGAGCCGGCCGATCGCTCGCTCGCTACGTCCAGTCAATACACGATCCACGGACGGGGCACCAGCAGGACGGGAATGGCTCACGGGGATACTCACGGTTTGATTCTTCGACATTGGACGTGCACCCTCCTTGAGGGGGGGAAACTATTCATACCGCGCGAATGTCTTGAAGTAAAGGACCTGCCGATTCAAATTTCCGACGATTGTCGCACCCGGTCGGGTTCAGGTCCGTCGTCTACCCAGTCGGCCGCCGACACGCATCCGAGTTCTACCAGTCAGTCACGCATCCAATCGTCAGGATCTGGCGAGGGCAGAATGGCGGTCGGGTCCGATCGATTCATGCGGGGCCGCGAATGACCGTTGGGAGAGAGCCGATCAAGAAATCGGGGCTGGGAATTCTCGCTTGGTGCCCGATTGTTCGTATTTCAGGATGTCGTCGGTCTTCCGTCGGATCATGTCTCCGGCGCCGGGGTCAGGGGAATCTTCGCCCGGCGTGATATGGCAATTGCCGTGCCGCTGGTTGTCTGAGCGACGTTGGAAGCGCGGTTTATCCCTCGAATTCGCCGTGGAGGCGGTCCATCCGGGGGCCGAGCGGGTCAACCGGCCGTTCAAGCTAGAAATAGATACGGAGAAACGGGGGGGAGCCGCGAAGGGTCGAGGGGTCGATTTCTCGATTTTTCCAGGACGAGCGGGTTTCTGGGGTCGTGCGACGGTTGCGGACGGGGGGAGCGAAGTTTCGATGAAGAGGCCGACGAGGCGGGAGCGGCTACGGGGGATTGCGCGAGAGTTGGGCATCGTCGTCCGCCGGGGGCGCCAGGTCTGGCGGCTGGTCCCCTGGCGGCACCGGCTGGCGCTTCTCGGTGCCCTGGTGGTGATGAGCCTGGCCAGCGCGGCCAACACGGCCATCCCGGTGTGTCTGGGCCAACTGGTCAACTCGGTCGACCCGGCCGAGCATCCCGGCCGCTCGGCCGCTGCGCTGGGCAGGGTCGCCGTCTTTTATCTGACCGTTATCGCTGGCGCGTACCTCGTCCGCGAGAGCATGAACGTGGTGCGCCGTTTCCTCGTCGAGCGGACGTGCACTCGAATCGATAAGGACATGTATGTGCGGGTGGTTGCCCACCTCATGAAGGTGGACCTGACCGTGCTGGCGCAGGACCATGTCGGGGCGCTGTACGGGCGGATCAACCGGAGCGTCGAGGGGCTGGTGCGGTTCGTCCGGCTGACGTTCCTCGAGTTCGTGCCGGCAATTCTGACGGGTAGCTTCGCGCTGGCGGCGGCGTTCTCGAAGCAGCCGGGGATCGCGCTGGCGATGCTCGGGGTGGCGCCGCTGTCGCTGGCCTTCACGATCTGGCAGATCATCACCCAGAAGGGGATCCGTCTGGACCTGCTGCGGACCCGCGAGCGGATGGACGGCACGGTCGTCGAGCAGCTCGGCGGGATCGACTACGTGCGGGCGGCCAACACGCACCGGCACGAGGTCCGGCGGGTGGTCCGCGCCGCCGAGCGCCGGCGGTCGAAGGAGCTGCGGCACCATTTCGAGATGTCGCTGTTCGGCTCGGGCAAGGCGATCAACGAGGGGCTGTTCCACGTCCTGGTGATCGCTTTTGCCGTCTACCTGCTGGTGCAGGGGCAGCTGCAGCCGGGCGGCGTGATGATGTTCTCGATGCTGTTCCTGAGCGTGATGGCGCCCTTGAACGAGGTCCACCGCTTCATGGACGAGGCGCACGAGAGCAGCCTGCGGATCGGCGACCTGATCGGGCTGCTGTCGGTGCCGATCGACCGGTCGTTCAAGACGCCGGCCGACGGCGAACCGCCGCGCCTGGCGCCAGGGCAGCCCCTGTTCGTCGCCGAGGATCTGGCCGTCGAGTTCGCCGCGGCCGACGGCACGAGGCGACGGGCGCTCGACGGCCTGGGCGTGACGATCCGCCACGGCGAGACGATCGGCGTGGCAGGCCGCTCCGGCTGCGGCAAGACGACGTGGCTCCGCGCGCTGATGCGGCTGGTGCACCCCTGTCACGGCACGGCCACGCTGGGCGGCGTGCCGCTGGAGCGCGTCACCCGCGAGGCGATCGGCGAACTGGTCGGCTACGTCGGCCAGAACCCGTTCCTCTTCGCCGGTACGGTTGAACAGAACATCGCCTATGGCTGCAAGGACGGCACCCCGGAGCAAATCTGTCACGCTGCCCAGATGGCGTGCATCCACGACGAGATCATGGCCCGACCCGGCGGCTATCGCTCGCGGGTCAGCGAGCGCGGGCAGAACTTCTCGGGCGGCCAGAGGCAGCGGATCGCGCTGGCGCGGGTATTCCTCAAGAATCCGCCGATCCTGGTCCTCGACGAGGGCACCAGCGCCCTGGACAATACGAGCGAGCGCCTGGTGCAGAAGGCGATCAACGCCGCGCGGGCGGATCGCACCGTGATCCTGGTCGCCCACCGGCTGACCACGCTGCGCGACGCCGACCGGATCCTCGTCTTCGACGACGGCCGGATCGTCGAAACGGGCAGCTACGCCGAGTTGGTGCGCCAGGGAGGCGTCTTCGCCGAGTTGGTCCGATCGGCCGAGGGGCACGAGCCGGCCGTCGGGGCGATCGACATCGAGGTGTCGGGCGAGGAGGTGGGCGTCGAGGCGCCGATCTCGCGGGTGCGCGAGCCGAAGAACGGCATCGCCGCGGCCTCGTGAGCGGCTCGGATTGAACCGCGAAACATGCGAAATGGATAGGGGGAGGTCCCCGTAGGCGCTAACTTAAGGGCCAAAACTCAGGTCAATCGCTGCCATGCCATGAGCGCCAGGAGTCTGTCGCGTTCGCCCACGAAGTGCGCGCCAGGACGTAGCCGGGGGGCGTCGCGTCAGTCCCCCGGACCGCAATGCGACCGCTCCGCTCTCCGCTCTCCGCTCTCCGTTATCGTGTCATCCTCCCAGCCGCGAGCCCAGTGTCCTCGGGAGAATCGGACTTAACCACGAAATGCACGGAATTCCACGAAAAAGGCATGGGGGAAGCGGTTCGATCTCCGTCTCCCTTTTCGTGGTTCGTGTTTTTCGTGGTTCCCCTCTTCGTGAGATCGCCCCGCCTCATCGGGAGCCGCCCCCGGTTCGGTCGCGTCGGTGGAGGTCGGCGATCACGGCCAGGACGATGACGGACCCGGTGAGGACGCGCTTGGTCGGCTCGCTGGCGCCGACCTGCGCCAGCCCGGCCTGGAGCACGGCGACGACCAGCACGCCCAGGAACGACCGGACGACCGAGCCCTCGCCGCCCATCAGGCTGGTGCCGCCGATGACGACCGCCGCGATCGCGGCGAGCTCCAGGCCGATACCGCCGTTGGGGTCGGCCGTCGACAGTCGGGCGACCTGGAAGACCGCGCCGGCGGCGGCCAGAGTGCCCGAGATCACGAACGTCACCAGCCGGATCCGACGCGTGGCCAGGCCCGACAGCCGCGCCGCCGGCTCGTTCGACCCGACCGCGATCAGGTGCCGGCCCCAGACCGTGCGGGTCAGCAGGATTTGCCCGGCCAGGACGATGGCGACGCACGCCAGGAACGCGGGCGAGATGCCGAGCCCGCCGACGGGCCGGGCGAGCCATTCGACCGGGGTGCCGATGTACTGGGTTTGCGAGTCGGTGATCCGGTAGGCCAATCCGCGGGCGATCTCGAGCATGCCGAGCGTGACGATGAACGACGGCACTCGCCACGCGGCGCAGATCGACCCGTTCACGAGTCCGCAGCCGGCGCCGACGGCCAGCGCCAGCGCGGCCGAGAGCCCGAGCGGCCAGCCCCAATGGGTCATGGCGATCCCCAGCACCGAGCCCGAGAGGGCCAGCACCGAGCCGACCGAGAGGTCGATCCCGCCGGCGATGACGACGGCGGTCATGCCGACCGCCACGACGACCAGGTCGGGCACCTGGTTGACGACGCTCTGAAGCGTCCGCCAGGTCCAGAAGTTGCGGCTCGCCAGGCCGAAGACCAGGATCAGCAACAGAAGCACGCCGAGCAGCCCCGGCAGGTCGCCCAGGCCGGCGAGCCGGAGCCGGCGGCGGCCAGGGGCGCGGTGGAATGATGGCGTCGCGTCGGGCATGGGCGTGGTCGGGCTCCAGCGAGGGCGATCGGATCGGGCAACGGCCGGGGGCTTGACCTGTCCCCGGTTGCGCGACGCGCCAATCCGATGACAAGTTTCCGCCCTGGAGAGTAGATTATGGGGCGGCACGCCTGCCGAGTAGAAGGTGGACCCCATGCGAATCCGGGATCTCCGTATCGAGAACTTCCGCGGTCTCGGCCGCTTCGAGATGAAGAATCTCGGACGGATCAACCTGATTGTCGGCGAGAACAACAGCGGGAAGACGACGATCCTGGAAGCGGTCAACATTCTCATGGCCTACGGGAATGCCATTCCGCTCTGGTCGGTGCTCTCCCGGCGGGGCGAGGTTGTCTGGGACGGGGCACCCGCGAGTAGCAGGCGGATGCAAGACGACTGTTCCTCGGCCATGAGATCCCAATCGGTGCGACCTTCCGGCTCTCAGCGACCGGCGGCGAAAACGAGATCGAGGTGATTGCAGAGATCCAGGAAGAGAAACCGGATCAATCGGGACCGGGCTCGTCTCCACTTCCCCCGCCAGCCGACACCTCCGAGGTCTTCCTCTCTCCCCGTATGCTGGCACTCGGATGGCGTTCGTCGAGACCGTTCCAGGAAAGCACATCCCTCATCTCGTTCAGCAGAGTCGGCGGCCTCGCGTTCGAGCCGATTCGCCGGGTGAGCCGAGCTTTCTCGGGATACAACTTCCCGATTCGGTGGATCTCGGCGGCCACGATGACGCCGGAGTTCGTGACCTCGTTCTTCCAGGAGATCGTCCTGTCGCCCGAAGTGGACCTGGTCGTCGAGGCACTCCGGATCATCGAACCCACGATCGAGAGATTGGCTCCGACAAGGTCGGGTCAGGGCACCTCTGGATCGGCTTACTCGCCGCGATCCGACGTCTTCGTGCGTCTCAAGGGTGTCAAGGATCGAATCCCGATCGGCAGTATGGGGGATGGCATCATCCTGATCGATGACGTGGACACAGGCCTTCACCACACCGTGTTGGAAGATATGTTGCGCTTCCTGGACGCGGCCGCCTGGCGCTATCACATCCAGATTTTCGCCACAACTCACAGCCGTGATTGTTACGAGAGCCTCGCTGTCATCTGCGATGAGTCCGAGTCCGAAGCTGGGGACGTCACGATCCAGCGCATCGAGCGGGACCGCGACAAGGCGGTCGCATACTCGGAACCGCTCATCATCGCCGCCGCCAGGCGCGACATCGAGGCTCGTTGAGCATGGGCCGAGCGAATCCCAACATCCTCCTCGTCGCGGGCGACGACGACAAGCGCGTGATTCCGTATCTCATGGACGAGTATGTGGTCTGGGGGAACCGGCCGGATGAACGGGTCGTCGAGGTCCGGGCTCACGGCGGTGTCGACGATCTGCTGGATCCCGGGAACATCCAGGTGGAGGCCATGGTGCCGGGCCGAGAGGCCCTCGGGATCGTCGTCGACGCTGACGATGAACTCGACTCGCGATGGCAGTGCGTGAGAAACGGTTGCCTCTCGCTCGCCGCCGACTTCCCCGAGGAACTGCCACTCGAGGGCCTCATCTACGAGAACGATCAGGGGCTGCGGATCGGCGTCTGGATCATGCCCGATAACCGATCTCGCGGGATGCTGGAGACGTTTCTGAACCAACTGGTCGCGCCGGATGACTCGGCCCTCTGGGACTTCGTCCGGGAATCGTGCACACGCTCCAGGGATCATGGCTCGCCGTACAGGGAGCCGCACCGCGACAAGGCCGATATCCATACGTTCCTGGCGTGGCTCGACCCGCCGGGACGGCAGCTTCACAGGCGGTTCTCGCCCGGGCGCTGGACAGACGCCTTCCGCTGGGCCAGCAGTTCGCGCGGTGGTTCATCGAGCTCTATCGGCTCGCGCCGCGGCCGTTCCCGTTGCCGTGAGAGTCTGTTCTGAAAGGGCGGTTGGGTGATGCAGGGTGGGCATTACCCACTGGCCGGGGGCTCGGATCGGTGGGCATTGCCCACCCTACAGGACGGTCTCGGAGCCTGGGGGAACAGTCTCCGAATGGGCGGCCGGGTTGCGATTGGTCTGGCTGTCGTGTTGCTCAGTCGGGTGTGATCCCCGTGCCCTTCGGCGGGATGAGGAACTGCGTGTCGGCGGCGGCGAGGAGGGTGCCCGAGGCCTCAGAGACGCCGCCGGGGGTCGAGGCGAGGATCGTGAGCCGGCCGCCGGCGATGAACTTCGGTTTGCCCCGGACGGTCAGCATGACAATGGCGGTGGTCGTGTCGTAAGAGACGACGAGCCCAGCCGGACTGTGCACGAATACGGGCCTGTGCCTGACGCGCTTCCCGAACGACGGCTCCAGTTCGTAGTTCGCGGCGAGGCCGGCGGTCGCCGGGTCCGTCGCCGCGCTGAACTGGAGGGCAAGGCCGACGAACCTGGGCTTGCCAACGTGCCTGCCCTTCCTGTTGGTCTTCTGCATGATGACGATTCGCTCGGAGTCGATCGTCGGGGGCGGCGAACTGGTAGTTGGGCCGCCGCCCGAACCCGATCCGGTGCTGGTGGGCGTGGGCATCGGGGCGGGACTCACGTTCACAGGGCTCGTGGCGGGGGCGCTCCGGCCGGCGGAAGTGACCTGGATCGCCTGGCGGCTGGCGTTCGCGGCGAGCGTCAGACCGGTGAAAGTCGCCACACCGCCGTGGGCGGTCACGATCGTCGTGACGCTCGGGTCGCCCGGGCATGGAGTCTGTCACCTCGCTGCTGTAGGACGGGACCGGGTTGCCGAACGCGTCCTCGGCGGCGACAGTCATCGTGAACAACTGGCCGGCGACGAGCGAACCTGACGGCGGGCCGGTGACGACCAGTTGGGCGGCCGCGGCCGGCGCCACGGTGATCGCGCTCGAGGCCGTTGAGGGGAGCGAGCCGGCCTGAAAAGCGATCGCCAGGGTTCCGGCAGTGTCCGCCGCGAATCCTCTGAACACCGATTTCCACGGCCAGATTAATCATCAATCCTCATACGGCTGTCATGGTCAGTGGTAGGTGAATGCAATCGTCCGTTGGCCGAGCCACGGGATGGGGGTAGGGTCGCGGTCGAGGGCGGCCTCGCGGAGGATCGGATTGCGGCAACGTCGGTCGAGGCGAACGGCGAGGTGATCGGGCTGGATCGTCACGATGCCCCCCGGTCTCGACGCATCGGCGGTGGAGCTGCTTCGGGTCAGCCTTCTCGAACCCGTTGAGACGCGATGCCAGCCATCGGTAGCAACCGCTGGGGATCACCGTCAAGGCCGCGTCGAGGTCGACGTTCAGTCGCACCTCGCCAACCGGGACGCGGCCGGGTCGATCCTCACGTCAAGGAATAATCCGCAGTGGACGCCGCAATCTTGACGGGGAGTGATCTTCGCCTGCCGCCAGATCCGAGCGGAAGGGGAGTCGAGCGTGATTTGACGGCCAGAAGTCGCCTCGCGGCGATCGCGCGGGGAAACCGGGGTTGAGCAGTCCAGTCGGTCGTGGCGGGACGGTAACCGAAGTCATTTTCGTCCAGACCATTCTGGACCAGGGTCTCGCCGAGCTGTCCCCGTCCGTACGCCGCGACTCCGACCCGACCCGCCGCCGGTCGGCTGGCTGGTCGTGTCGTTCTCTCGCAACATCGAAGGATTCTCGGACTGGTGGATTCCGGGGGGTGATCGGGGCGGGGCGGCGCGGGCGCGGGGAATGAGCGGGGCGCGCGCTGGGGTGCGGCGAAGGTGGGCGTCGAGGGAGTTTGCGGCGGGCGTCGTATTGGGCCCGGAGGCCCACGGCCCGGGCTGCTCGCCACAACCACGACCGGGCGCCGGGCCGGCAAGGAGCCGGCCCGTGGCGTTCCTCGGCGCGGCCTCCCAGCAGCCCGCGCCGGGTTCAGAGGGTACCGCAGAGGAGACGGATGGTGACGAGCTCCCCCTCCTGGCTGTAATAAAACTGCCGCGAGTTGACGCGAGTTGACCCGGATATGCAGATAGACGCCTGATTGATCGCCGTCCGGGATGTAGATCACATCGCCCGCGGTGGGCGCCGTGGCCAGGTCGCGCGCCGGGACTCGGGCAAGGGTGACGCGGCCCTGTTCATCCCAGAATTCGAGTTCGACCATTTTCGTGCTCCTCGACGGTGCGCTGGATAATACCCTCGCTGTCTGTCAATTTAACCAATCTGCGCCAAGATGTAACCCCCGTGCCGGCCGCCGGTCCGAGGGGTAAGGCGCGGTCCGCGCCGGCCTGGGTAGGTGGTAGCATGCCAAGTCAGGATTCCCGTTTTATCATTCGGCCGAAGTCCAGGGAGGGACAACTCATGCCTTTCCGTAAGTCGGCCTCGATGGAACGCACCGGGGCCGGGTGCCGAAAGGGTGCCGGAAGTGCCGGAAGGAGGTGCCGGAAAGTGCCGGAAGGAAAGTGCCGGAAGGGATGCCGGAAGGACAGGCATTCGGAAATGCCGGAAGGGAAATGCCAGAAGAGGAAAATGCCGGAAGGACAGGCACTCGGAAAGGGAAATGCCGGAAGGACAGGCGCTCGGAGGAAATGCCGGAAGGACGGAAATGCCAGAAGGACAGGGGAAATGCCCGAAGGACAGGCACTCGGGGAAATGCCGGAAGCACAGGCACTCGGAAAGAGCCAAAGGACAAAAGAGCCAAAGAAAAGAGCCAAAGGACAGGCACTTTACCGCCGCCCGGGAAAGAGCCAAAGGACAGGCACTTTACCGGCGCACGGGGACCCAAAAGT
>JAKAUH010000910.1:1122-7540 GCA_021818605.1 Planctomycetota bacterium | reverse complement strand
CGGGGACGAGCCAAAAGAGACGAGCCAAAAGGGACGAGCCAAAAGGACAGGCACTTTACCGCCGCCCGGTCGCCGATTGCCTGTCCTTTTGTCCTTTTTGGTCACCTTATTGGTCCTTTCGTCATTTTTCGTCCTTTCCGCCCGGTCGCCGATTGCCGAGAGCCAAAAGCGAGAGCCAAAAGGACAGGCACTTGAGCCAAAAGGAGCCAAAAGGACAGGCACTTTACCGCCGCCCGGTCGCCGCTTGCCAAAGAAAGGAGCCAAAAGGACGGGCACTTTACCGCCGCCCGGTCGCCGCTTGCCAAAGGCGTCAAAAGGACAGAGCCAAAAGGACAAGAGCCAAAAGGACAGGCACTTTACCGCCGCCCGGTCGCCGCTTGCCTGTCCTTTTTGGTGTCTTTTTGGTGTGCGTTCTCCGGCTCCCGGTATCGGTCCGGCCGCGAGCCGACCGGCCCGATTTGTCTCGCCCGGCCGGGATTCCTGACCGACCAGGCGAGCCCCGACGGCGGCGGGTCGGGGTCCGGCGGCGGGGCCGGCCTGACGGTCCGCTTCGCTTCGCTCCGCGCCGCAACGGCCGGCCCGTGTGGGTCCGTGCGGGCGGCCAGGCAGTCCCAGAACCGTCCGGGATCGTGATGGCCGCAACGGCCGGCCCGTGTGGGTCCGTGCGGGCGGGGCAAGTCGGTGCCGGGCACTCGGGGAAAGGCCGTGGAGCAAACCTCATGTCACTCGAACGGCCCATCGACCTGGAATGGCCCAACTGCGGCCTCGCGCAGGCCGCTGTCGTCTGGGATTCGCTCAATTCCAGCATATTACCCCGGCACGAAAGGTCCTCAAGTCGGTCGGGCATTCTTGCCCGACACTCCGGCCCCGTCGGGCAAGAATGCCCGACCGACTTTCCTGCCGGTGTAATATATCCTCGTCCCATTTGTCACATCGGCGGCGGGAGCGACCAATTTCATGGCAAGACTGGATATGGCCGTCGACCACGGCCAGACGCCCGATGGGGCGCGGGAGAACTTCGAGAAGGCGGTCGCCGCCGCGCAGGCGCGGTATACCCGCTGGCTCCATCGGCTCGAATGGTCGGGCGACCGCACGGCCGTCGAGGTCTCGGGCCGCGGCTTCGATGTCCGCCTCTCGTACGATGAACGGAAGGTCTACGCCCGAGGTACGATCCCAATGGCATTCAAGCTGCTGGAAGGGCCGATCCAGGCATTTATCGCAAGGGCGTTGAAATGAACCCAGACGCGCCGTGCCCGCGCCGCCTGCTGGTTGTCGACCAGGACCAGATCGACCAGCTCGCCGATGTGCTGATCGACTGCGTCGAGGGGGGCGCGTCGGTCAGTTTCATGCACCCGCTTGCGCGAGACCGCGCGGTGGCGTTCTGGCGTCGGGTCGCGGCGGGCGTGGCGGCGGGCGAGCGAGCGAGCGCTGCTCGTCGCGGGGGACGAGCGGGGGATCTGCGGCACGGTGCAGTTGATCCTCGACCTGCCCGAGAACCAGCCGCATCGGGCCGACGTGGCGAAGATGCTCGTGCATCGCCGGGCGCGGCGTCAGGGACTCGCCGAGGCGCTGATGCGCGCCGCGGAGGCCACGGCGCTCGAACTGGGCCGGACGGTGCTGGTCCTCGATGCCGTCACCAGCGGCGACGCCGCGCGGCTGTACGAGCGGCTGGGCTGGGTGCGGGTCGGGGATGTGCCCGGCTATGCGCTCATGCCCGACGAACAGCCGTGCAGCACGACGTTCTACTATCGGCGGCTCGGGGACTGACCGGGAAGCCGCTCGTTTCGTTATGATGGAAGGTACGAGCGGCGACGGCGAGCACCCCGATCCGATTCCGTCCGGTTGCGGCGGGATCCCTCTCCTGTCCGAGGTGGCACCCGGCCCGCGCGTGGCCGGGAGGCCCATCATGCGCATCCCATCTCTCGCTCGATCGACGTGGTTGCCGATCATTCTGCTCGCCACGGCCGGCTGTACGGAGTCGTCGACAGGCATGATAGCTCCGGGCGGTGCGCCGGCTCCCGCACCGCCCGCCCTCGGCGCCGTGGCGGACGAGGGCATCCCGCCCGAGAATCGCGAGGTCGTGCTGCGGGAGTTTTACCGCGGGATCGGGCGGATGGAGCGTCATGAGTATCAGGAGGCCATCGCGGCCTTCGAGAAGGTCCGGGAGTTGGCGCCCCGGTGGACGGCCGGGTCGATCAATCTCGCGATCGCGGTGATGTACACGCGGGATTCCACGTGGGCGATGCAGATCCTGGACCAGGTCCTCGCGTGCGATCCGGATAACCTCCACGCCCACTACTGCCGCGGCCTCATTCATGAGCAAGGCGGCTCGTATCCGCGGGCTCACGCCGACTTCCGGTTCGTCGTCGAGAAAGATCCGACTGACGCGGATGCCTGGTACATGCTGGGCTCGACCGGGGTGATGCGCGCCGAGCGGCTCGCGGGTCGAGACGACGCCGAGCAGGAGCCGGTGCTCGCCGAGCGGTCGGCCGAGCCGCGAGAACTGTTTCGGCGAGCCCTTGAGTGTGATCCGTACCTTGAGGCCGCGGTTTACAAGCTGGCCTACGTCGTCCGGCGTCAGGGTGATGGGGAAGAGGCTCGCAATCTGCTTGGACGCTGGCGGCGGCTCCATGAAGGACCGGCGGGAGTCCCTGCGGGGGACGAGTTCGTTCCCGAGTATGGCCGCCAGGGTCGATACGCGCGGGTGATCGAGCCCTTGGTGAATCAAGCGGCGCTCGACACGCCGTTCCGGCCGTCGCATTTCGCTCGGCCGGCCGCGCTGAAGGTCGCCCTGGCCGACGGCGAGCGCTGGGTGTCGGCCTCGGACTTCACCGGGCGGTTGACGGTGATCGGGCGGGCGCGGGCGCGGTTCGGGGCGCCGGTGGTTACGTTCGACGCCGACGGCGACGGCCGGCTCGACCTGTTCCTGCCCGCCGCGGTCGCCGAGCCGAAGGGCGTGCGCGATGCCCTGCTGCTGAATCGCGGCGACGGGAGGTTCGAGGACGCGAGCCCGCGGCTAGGGTTGCCGGCCGATCGCGCGAGCCTGGGCGCGGCGGCGGCGGACTTCGATGTCGACGGCCGCGTCGACCTGGCCGTGACGGGCATCGGCGAGGTCCGCGTCCTGCACAATGAGGGCGCGGGCGGGTTCCGGGACGTGAGCGGCCCCGCGGGTGTTGTCAGCCCCGCGGCGCTCTGCCTGACCGCTCGCTGGCTGGACCTCGACCAGGACGGCGACCTCGACCTGTTCGTCGTCAACTACACCACACTTGAGAATTCGGAGCGGGCGTTCACGAGCAAAACGCCGTCCGGTGCTGCGTGTTCCGTCTATCGCAACGACGGGCGGCCGATCCCGGTCGCGGGGAGTTACGGCGAGCACGCCGTCCCACGGCCGGTGGCCCCGTTTCCCAAACAGGCGGTTCCGGGCCTCTCGGTCAAACTGACGCCGTGGACCGGTGCCGAGGCGCCTGTTGGCGCCATCGCGGCCCACACCGGGCTGGCCGTGCTCGACCTGGAAGACGAGGGCGACCTGGACCTCGTCCTCTCGGCCGAGGGCGAGGTCCCGCGGGCGCTTCTCAACGAGCGGCTTGGCCAGTATCGCCCGGCGATGGTTCGGGGCATCGACGCGGGCGCTGCCGACGCGGGGCTGCTCGTGACCGATCTCGATCAGGACGGCCGATCCGACCTTGTCGCCGTCGATGGCTGGGGAAAGGTCACTGTCTGGCGGAATCAGTCCTGCCGCCGCGGGCCCGGAAAGGATGCGTCGATCGCGTTCGAGCGAAGGCCGTCGCGGGTTGAAGGCTGGCGTGCCGCGATTGCCGCCGATGTGGATCTCGACGGTTGGCCCGACCTCGTCGGCCTGCCGGTCGAGCAGAGCCATCCGCTGCCCGGCTGGGTCCGCGGCGATTGTCCGCGGCTATCTGCGATGACCCTGCCGGTGAGCTCGCTTTGTGCCGACGCGCCCGCCATTCGGGCGCTCGCGATGGTCGATCTGGCCGGCGACGTCCTGCCCGACCTTGTGCTGATCCGGGACGGCGAGGCCCCTCTGCTGGCGCGCAACCTGGGCAACGGGCATCACTGGCTGTCGATCCGTCTGGCGGGACGATGGCTTGCCTCCGACGGGATGCGGTCGAATCCTCACGGCGTCGGAGCACGAATCGAGCTTCTGGGCCCGAGCGTGCGGGTGCGGCACGACGGCACGACGCCCGGCTCGGGGTTGGCCCAGTCGTGTGCGCCGGTTGTCCTGGGTCTGGGCACGAAGGAATCCGCGGCGGTGCTGCGCGTTCGCTGGCCCGACGGAGTCCGCCAGTGCGAGGTCGACGTCGCCGACGACCGCCATCTGGACCTGGTCGAGACTGGTCACCGGAGAGGGTGGTGAACGAGAAGGGCTCGCGATCCTGTTCGTACACTCATCATTGCGGTTGGCGGAACGGCGGGTATATGCTCGGTGAATTCCGATTCCCACCCCGATCGGTACGGACCGCTCTCTCCGCGAGGCCCTCCCATGCGTTTCTCCGCCTGGCGCAACGCGACTGGTTCCGGCAGGATTCTGTTGATGCTCGGCCTGGTGTTCGGCCTTGTCGCGACAGGCGCGACGCCGGCGCTGGCGCAGCGGTCGCCGCGACGGAGCCGCAAGGCGGCGAAGGCAGCGAAGGCGCCGCAGGGCGCGATGCGGCTGTGGATACCGGCGTATATTTATCCGTTCGGGCCGGGCCTGCGCGAGTGGAACCGGCTGATCGCCTCGGCGAAGGCGGTGCCGATCGTCGTGATCGTCAACCCGGCGAGCGGGCCTGGGGACCATGTCGACACCAACTTCGCCGCCGTGCTGCCCCGGGCACGTCGGGCCGGGATCACGCTGGTCGGCTACATCGGCACGCAGTACGGTCGCAAGCCGCTGGCGAAGGTCCAGGAGGAGATCGCGACCTTCCTGCGGTTCTACCCGGACATCCGCGGCTTTCACTTCGACGAGCAGAGCAGCGATGCGCGGGGCGTCGACTATTATGCCGAGCTGTATCGCGACGTGAACCGGCGGATCCCGGGTGCGCTGGTCCTCACGAACCCCGGCACGACGTGCGACCCAGGCTACATCGCGCGGCCGGCGTCGGACGTGGTCTGCCTGTTCGAGAACGAACGGGGGTTCGACAGGTTCCAGCGCCGCCGCCTGGCTCTCGCGGTTTCCGGGTTCGAGGTTCTGCCTCCAGGCGCACAACGTGGCGACGGAGGACCAGATGAAGGCCGCGCTCCGGCGCGCGGCGCAGCTCCGGATCGGCCAGGTCTTCATCACGGATGACGTCGGGCCGAACCCCTACGATCGGCTGCCGTCGTACTGGGACGCCGAGGTCGAGGCGGTCCGCCGGATCAACCAGGCCGCGGCTCGCTGAGAGCTTGTGAAGAAGCCGATTCCGAAGAACGGATGGAGGAGAGCGAATCTGTGCAAGTGGGGGTTCAGTGTGGGCTTATTACCCCGGCACGAACGATCCTCAAGTCGGTCGGGCATTCTTGTCCGACACTCAGGCCCCGTCGGGCAAGAATGCCCGACCGACTGTCATGCCGGTGGAATTTGCTGCTTCGCTCCTTGCTTTCCTTTCCTGCGGTTGTTTCACGTTTTTCAAGATAAGATAAGATAAGATGAGTCGCGATCACGGCGAGGCTACCTGGCGACGAGGCTCGGTCCTCCTCGATTCGGCTGGTAGATGGCGATGGCGTTGCGGCCGGAGCGCTTGGCGAGATAGAGCGCCTGGTCGGCCCGGTGGAGCAGGTCGGCGAGGTCGCCGGTCGCGGCATTTTCGACGTCGGCGATGCCGATGCTCAGTGTGATGGGGATTGGGGCGGATGCGGCGGTGAGGCCGTCGTGGATGCGGGCGGCGATCGCCTGGGCCGCGGACAGTGGGCAGCCCGGCGCGACGATCACGAACTCGTCGCCGCCGTGGCGGGCCACGATGTCGCTGCTCCGCACCGGGCGCGCCAGCACCGCGGCAGCCTGGCGGAGTGCCTCGTCGCCGGCCGCATGGCCGAGCGTGTCGTTGATCGTCTTGAGGTTATCCAGGTCGACGATCAGGACCGACATGCCGGCCCCGTGGCGGCGCGACCAGTCCCACTGGCGCCGGAGCTGATCGTCCAGGGCGCCCCGGTTGACCAGTCCGGTCAGGCTATCGCGATAGGCCCGCCGCTCGAGGTCGGCCATCCGCCGGCGGAGTCGGACGGCCGCGCCGAGCCTCGCCAGCAGCTCGAACTCGACGGCCATGGGAGCCAGCAGGTCGAGCGCCCCGAGCTCGAGGGCTGCGATCCGATCCTCCGCGTTCGCACAGGCGGCGTGGAAGATTACGGGGATCCAGGCGCTGGAGGTCGCCGTCTCGATGAGATGGCGCACCTGGTCAACCCCCCTGCCCCGCACCGCCGGCCATCGGGCCAGGATGAGGTC
>JAKAUH010000910.1:0-1112 GCA_021818605.1 Planctomycetota bacterium | reverse complement strand
CTTGAGGGTCGGGATGTCCTCGGCCGCCGAGGAGTCATCGGGGCGGGCGTGAACGTCGAATCCCGCGGTCGTGAGCGTGCCGAGGAGACAGGCGCGCTCATCGGAGGAGGGCTCGATGAGCAGGATGGTCGCGTTGGGGCTCGCGGGCTCGTCCGGGGTGGTTGCGGGCTCGATCGGCGATTCTTCAGGCCAGGGCGAGGACATGATGGTGACTCCCGGCGCGTCGGCCGCGGATGAGTATAGCCGATCGGCCGCTCAGCGGACGGGTGGATTCGGCGGGTCGGCCGCGGTTGGGAGCGCGGCGTCGGCGCGCCAGGCCTTGGCCAGGTGCGAGAGGCCGACGCGGCGGGCGAGGTCGGCGAGGTCGCGGCGGGAACGGGGATCGTCGAGGCGGCGGAAGTCGTCGTCGAGGCGGTCGAGCAGCGGGGTGGGCTCGAGCGCCTCGCGGATCCGGGCGACGGATTCGGCCGCGCGGCGGGCCTCGTCGGCGCGGCCGAGCCGGGTGAAGGCGCGGGCCAGGCCGGACCAGGAACGCCAGTCGTGGGGGAACGTGGCGACGGCGCGGCGGAAGGACTCCGCCGCGCGCGCTGGGTCGTGGTCATATTCGAGGGCCCAGCGGCCCCGGAGCCGCCAGTATCGGCCGTCGCGGTCATTCTCGGGACCGGGCCAGGAGTCAAGCAGGGCGCGGCCGCGGTCGGGCTCGCCCGCATCCCCCAGTGCGGTGATCAGGGCCTCGCGGGCTCCGGGATGCTCGGGGTGCGCGGCGACCAACTCTTCCAGCTCGGCCAGCCGCGACGGGCGGTCGGGGTCCTCCGATCGGGGCTGGGCCGCCATGCGGCGGAGCAGCGCGACACGGGCGTCGACGTCGCGAGGGTCGGCGTCGATCCATCGCTTGAGCGCGAGGCGTGCCCGCTCGTCTGGCACGTCGGCCAGCACGGCGAGCGTGAGTTCTCGCAGCACGGCGCGGCGGCCGTCGAGTGGGATGCGATCGTACAGGCCCCAGACCGCCTGGCGGGCGTCGAGCGTGCGGTCCTCGACGCGGAGGATTTCCAGCAGGAGCTTCCAGGCCTCGGTGTCTGCCGGCTCGACAACGACCGAATGACACACCGCGG
>JAKAUH010000565.1 GCA_021818605.1 Planctomycetota bacterium | reverse complement strand
CAGGCCCGGATTCTGCCCCGGTTCATGGCTGGTTCGGTTCCGTGGCCGCCTTCGAGCCCGCAAGGTCAACTTCACCCCTATAACCGTGGCTTCGTTCGCGCGTTTTTCGCTTCGAGGACTCGCTTCGGCGGCCGGATCGGTGGCCAGTTGAATCCATCGACGGCGGCCCCGGCCTCCGACACGCCATGTCCGCAAGGTCTTCCTGACCCGCATAATCGTGGCTTCGTTCGCGCGTTTTTCGCATCGCAGCGGCCCTCCACCGGCCGGAATAGCTTCTGGTTGCATCAGTTCATGGTTCTGTCGGCAGCCCTCTCATCCATTCGGGCTGGACTCGCTGGATTGCTGTGTTGCTTGCGAGTCGTCACGTCCTTCTCGTTCAAGCCCGACGCCTTCCCACCTACCAGCCATCCCGGCAAATGCGGGACGGCCATCTTTGTCTGCTGCTAAATTGCCAAAAAGTGTCTCTCTTATCGACGCACTTCGGCGGGTTTTGTCTCACTATTTTTTCGCTCTTCGCTGTTTTTCTGCGCGGCGGCGGTGGTGCGGTCCTGAAGGATCGCAAGGAAGAGATCACGGCTGCCGGAGATGGCGATTCATGCGCCGTGCCGCCGATCCCGAGATTGCGGTGGGGCGGGCGGCCTCCAGATCGGCGCTGGCCGGGGCGTCGGGTCCCCTCGGCGGCGAAGGGAGGGCCTGGGCCGAGGTCAGGTGCCCAGAGGTAGGATGCCATCATGCGCGTGATCCGGGGGTTGACGACGGCACCGAGGAGGGTAGGCTCGTCGCCGAGCAGGTCGTGGACGTCGCGCTCGGCGTGGCGGGCGGCAACGGGGCCGAGCCGGGCGAGGTCGCGGTTGGTCCGGCCGACGCGGCCGAGCGCAGAAATGGCGGACCTTGAGGCGTGGCCAGGGGTCGGTGCCCATGACCTGGGGGCAGTCGCGGGTATTCACGACCCAGAACCGTTCGACGCGCTCGGGCCTGGTGGGGAGGAAGTGGTCGAGGAAGACGAACGGCCAGCCGGTGCGGGGTCGAGGGCGTTGTCGAGGAAGTTCTCCTCGACCTGACTGATGCCGGGCCCGGTCGCGCCGGGGTCGAAGATGCTGCCGGGCCGGGGCCGGCCGCGGGTCGTCGGCATGCCGGGCGGTGCGGTCGCGGCATCGGCACGCGGCTCGGGCAAGGGAAGAACCTCGCCCAGCCGGCCGAGGACTCCGGGCGGATTGGCGGGGAGTGCCGGCGTACTCTCGCCGTCCGGTAGCGGAGTCATTCCCAAGGCGGTCGGGGTCGGTGCGGCCGCGCTTCCAGATCCTGCTGTCTCGGGCAGCATCGGTGCGGGAATCGGCGCCGAGGCCGTCCCGAACCGTCCAGCCGGCCTCGGGGCGGCCGGTCGCTGGGCCCAGATCGGTCCTGAAAGCAAGCACACGGCAAGCACGAGCCAGCCCACGGGGCGACCGGTTCTCCGGGTGGTGGCGATCCTGACAGGCCCTTCCCTGGGGGACCGACGAGGTGAACCGCGGGACTCCATCCCGCTCCCCATGATTATCGAATCCTGACGCTGCATGACTGCAACTCGCTGGCTGTCCGACCGGGTTTTATGGAGACGCCACAGGTCGAACAGTGCTGTCCATGAATGGGGATATGCCCCGTGTCCATTCGACCAAATCCTGATGCCGCAGACACGAAGCCGGGCAGAGATATCGGAAAGACGGCGGAGAAGGCCGCAGCGGGGACCCGGGCCGATTCTTGCGACGGAATCGCCGTCCGCCTCCTCGGACCGAAGCGTGGACATCGCAATGTACTGAGCCGGCTGGATTTGCGCGGCTCGTCCGGGTTGTCAGGCGGTGCCTGCCTGCATCTTCTTCGCTGGCGGCGATCGGCCGGTGCTTGTGTTGTCCGCGGATCGGCGTAGCATGGAACGAGCGGCACGGGTCCCGACAACGACGCGGAGGAGCGAGAGCATGCTTCACTTCGATCGGTTGACGACCGGGGCGATTCAGGAGGTCTTCGCCGAGGAGATCCTCGCCCTGGGCGGTATCCTGGCGGAGGTTCTTGACGACGGCGAGCGCCTTTTTGCTCGGTCGGTGCTCGCCAGGGTGCGCGAGGTCTTGCCGAACGACCGGATTCGGGATGGTGTCGCCTTGAAGGCCGTGGGTGGGGACGTCTGGATTCACCCTTACGTCTTCCGGCAGGTTTGCAGTAACGGCGCGATCCTCGCGCACTCGGTACAAACCGGTCGGATCGAGAACATCGACTCGATGGATCTGGACGAGGCCGCATCGGCCATTCGCGAAACCGTGCGAGCTTGCTGCATTGACGAGGTCTTCCTGTCGGCCGCGGAGGGGATGCGCTCGGCCAGCGGGGTGAAGGCCGATCTCGTCCTGAACCTGATGCCCATGCTCTCCCGGATGCCCGATAAGAACCAGGCGGCCCGGTTCCTCAGCAACATCATGGACCGCTATCTCAAGGATGGGGACTCGTCGCGATTCGGCCTCATGAACGCCGTGACGTCGCTGGCTCGTGATGCGAGCGATCCGGACACTCGCTGGCGGCTGGAGGAAATTGGAGGGGCGATCCTGACCGGCGAAAAGGGAATCCCTCCACTCGCCCGCAGGGAGCACCCAGCCGAGTCCACCCTGGCGATCGCCTGACCGGTCGTCTCCCGCCGCTCCGCCTGTCGAGGGTTGCTGACTTCTGCCGGTCGTCCGGGGGAGACGCTCGGGTTCCTCCAACCGGTGCTCGCTCCTGACGCACTGGGCCTATTCCTCGAGAGCGGAGCTTTGCGAGACTTTTGCAAACGAATCGTGGGCTGGCTGATCATCTTCAGCCTGTTGCCATTGCTCATGATGATACCTGGCGCCATCTACCTCCTGGGTAGATATGCGGGGGTCGATCAATCTGATAATTCGTTTATTTTTGTGTTGTATGGTGCCGTTATACTGGACCTTTTTATCAGATTTGTCCGAGCCGTTCGCAGCGCAGACGACGATTCGCCCGGGGATTTGCCACCCGGGCTCACATTCTAGGCTCGGTCTGGGAAGGCGATTTCCAGGCTCGCTCCGGGACCATCTCCTCTGGAGGGCGACGCGCGGGGGTACTGTCGGTTTCAGTCAGGATGGGCATCACTGTTTCGGGCCAGTGGGGAGCAGCTCACCGGTTGCGACGTGAGTCATCGGCTTCCGAAGAGATGAGCGGGGAAAGCGGGACAGGTCCGAGCGAGCGGGGAAAGCGGGACAAGCGGGGAAAGCGGGACAAGCGGGGGAGCGGGACAAGCGGGACAGGTCCGATATTGGCTCCCCCAGGTCGCTTATCCCGGAGCACCATCTGGATCCCGGCCCAATTTGAGCGGGAAAGCGGGACAGGTCCGGAGCGGGAAAGCGGGACAGGTCCGATATTGGCTCCCCCAGGTCGCTTATCCCGGAGCACTATCTGGATCCCGGCCCAATTTGCGTGGGCGCCCCGTGGAACGA
>JAKAUH010000509.1 GCA_021818605.1 Planctomycetota bacterium | reverse complement strand
CCGTGCAGGACGTCACCCAGATCAAGGCGCGCAACCTCCCGCCGGCCGCGCTGGAGGAGATCCGCGACGTGATCCTTCGTCATGGTGGTGAGGACCTGGTGGTCGACCACCCGACGACCACGCTCGAGGAGCTATTCCTGCGGATCGTGCACGAGAGCGACCTGCACCCCGGCCGCCGCAAGGTGGGACAGGACGCCTCCAAGCCCGCCTCGCCCGTTCAGGGCGAGCTGGCCGGGCAGGCCAGGTCCTGAGGAGATCGTTCCTGGACGCATCAAGCGAGCCCGGGCCGCGGGTCAGGTTTCCCGCGGCCTCGGCCGCGGTTTCGCTCGCCGCGGGCGTATTGCAACGCGGCGACGAGCGTGCGCTACCCAACACGACAACGGCCGGTCCGAGCCGACGGCGATGGCGCTGACGACCGGGAGGCGAGGCGAGGCGGGGCGAGGCGGGGCGGGGCGGGGCGAGTTGAAGCCGGACGGAACAGGACCGGCACAGCCGCCGACGTCCACCGCGATGTCGTCCGAAGAGCGAATCCCCATCGCCTGAACGGGCCGACACATCCGAATCCACGATCGAGAACACCCAAGGACCACCGGCTCGAGGATTTATCAAGATGTCCGTCATCCTGCTGAC
Source organism: Planctomycetota bacterium (assembly GCA_021818605.1). Taxonomy (GTDB): domain Bacteria; phylum Planctomycetota; class Planctomycetia; order Isosphaerales; family Isosphaeraceae; genus JAKAUH01. Next base: position 2,833 of record JAKAUH010000509.1, on the reverse strand, counting down.
ATTGCCCCTGCTCCTTGCGCAGGTCAATCCGGCTCCGCCGGCGGCGTCGCCGCCGGCATCGCAGCCCCCGGCCGCGGCGAAGGCGGCTGGGCCGGCGGCCCGCAACGCACCGGGCTCGGTCGTCGATCCGGCGACCTTGCCCCCGCCGGTCCAACCGGGCCAGGCCACTCCGCCGGCCCAGCTTCCGCCGCCGCCGAAGATCAATCCCGTCGTCATGAACACGATGGCGTGGCTCTACTTCCTGGGCGATCCGCTGGTCGGTAGCCAGGACGACCTCATCGGTGGGGCTCTGACCTGGATCAAGGCGGTCAGCCTGATCTGCCTGGCGGCCTGGCTCTTCGCCTGGCTGCTCAATGGAATGAAGGAACGTGTGGTCGGGCGGGGCGACTGGGTGGACTACCTGGGCATTGCCGCGCTCGTCCTGACGCCGACGACCGTCCTGCTTCGCGTGATGGAGACCATGCAGCGGATCGGGCCGCACTGGATCGGCGGGGTGCCGCTGGTGACGGCCCTGTGGATGGCCTCGGTGCTGCTCTTCGCCATCTGGATCGAGCAGGCCCTGTGGCGGACGATTCGCCGGCAGGGCAACCGGTTCGACATGGCCGTGCTGGTGATCGGCCACCTCATGCTGCTGGCTGGGCTGGCGGTCGGACTGTGGATGCTTTACGAGGGCTTCCTGCTCTTTGTCCTGGCCTACAACAATCAGTTCCTCCCCGCGAACATGCGGCTGTCGTGGATCGACGGACTCAGTTACGGCGTGCGGCTGGGCCTGACCTTCATGGGCTACGTCGTGTTCCTGCGGATCGCCGGGCAGTTCGGCCTCGAGGCCCTGCGGGGCCGGTTTCGCCGGCTGTTCGCCATCGCCCGTGTGAGTGTCTACGAGGCGAACCGGCGGATGTGGGCGCCCTGGGTGGTGCTCACCGTCTTCCTGCTGGTGCTGGCGTTTACCCACTGGTTCCTCCAGCCGCCACGGGCCGCCGAGATGGGCCGGCTGTATGTCAGCGCGCTGACCTTGCTCTGTTCGTTTTTGCTCACCGCGATGGTGACGATCCTCACGCCGCTATCGCTGCCGACGGACATCCAGCAGCAGACGATCTACACGGTCGTGTCCAAGCCGGTGCGGCGGCTCGAGCTGGTCTGGGGCCGGATGATCGGCTACATGGCGCTGGTCACGGTGCTTCTTGTTGTCTTCGGCGGCATCAGCCTGGCGTACCTGTGGCGCACCGTGGGCGGAACGCAGAAGGCGACCCGAGCGGCCTATGAGAAGGCGATCAAGGAGGGCCGGCTGACCGAGGCCAAGCAATTCCGCGAGCAGGCGGAGCAGCTCTACACGCGGATGACGGCCCGTGAGCCGATCAAGGGGTCGCTGTCGTTCCTCGACGCGCGCGGCCAGCCGCACGCGATGGGGATCGATGTGGGCCAGGACATTTCGGGTCGCGAGCCCCGCAGCCACATCGAGGGTGCCACGCCGTCGGCGGCGATCTGGAGCTTCGGCCACGTGCCCGACCCGTTCACTCCGCCGGGCCGGCGTCCCAGGATCCTCAACCGGGTCATCCCGGTCGATCAGTTCCTGCCGGTCGGGACGATCGAGTGGGACCTCGACCAGATCTATGCGCTGGATAACAAGATCCGCGAGGCTCAGCAGGCCAAGGCGCAGAAGGACGTGACCGCCTGGCGATCGAATCAGCTCGACCAGGCGATCGCGCGGAACCAGTCGGAACTCGATCGTCTGCGGTCGGACTACGACGCCAAGCGTCAGAAGGCCGACGAGTTCCAGAACCAGCTCGAGGCGGCCGAGGCGGCCGGTCAGGCCGACGAGGTCAAGAGGATCCGCGGCGAGCTGGACAAGCTGCACGCGCCGCCGGTCAAGGTCGAGATGTCGTTCAACGTCTACCGCACGACCAAGGGGAAGATCGGCGAGCCCGTGTACGCCGAGATCAGCGCCGCCAACAGGTACACCGGCGCCCAGATCGAGGGTGACATCTTCCCGGTGCGGGAGTATTACACGAATGACGTGCATCTGCCCGCCTCGATCCTTGCCGGCTCCCGCGGCGCGATCCGGATCGAGATCCGCTGCCTGAGCCCGACCCAGTACCTGGGCATGGCCGAGAGCGACCTCTTCCTGCTGCCTCGCTCGGGCCGGTTCGAGATCAACTACATGAAGGGGCTCTTCGGCATCTGGCTCCAGGCGATGATTCTGACGGCCATCGGCGTCTTCGCCGGCACGTTCCTGAGCTGGCCAGTGGCGCTTTTGACCACGATCTTCTTCTTCGTCGCCGGGCAGCTTGCCTTCGGGTTCCTGGTCGACTTCACCCGCCAGGCGGTGATGGGCGGCGGGCCGTTCGAGTCCCTGATCCGCCTGCTGACCCACGACAACCAGATGAGCGATCTGGCCCCGACGGCCGGCGTCATCCTCGCCAAGACGCTCGACTCGCTGGTCATGCCCGTGATGTCGATGCTGATCTTTGTCGTCCCCAACTTCAACGTGCTGGACGTCACCAACATGGTCGCCGATGGCTTCGCGGTCAGTTGGAGCCTGCTGGGCGTGAACACCCTGCTCGCTCTGGGCTATGCCCTCCCATTCTCCGTCGCCGGTTACTACATTCTGAAGAAGCGTGAGGTGGCCGCATGAGCACTCCGACCTCGACCTCGACCTCGACCTCGGCCTATTCGCATCCCGGCTTCCGCAAGAAGCTGGTCTACGGCATGATCATCGTGATCCTGTTCGGGGTGATGTATCCCTACGGCGGTCAGCTCACCGTCGCGAAGGAGCGTTACGACCTCGGCGAGGCGGCGATCGGTCAGATTGACACCGGCAGCTTCATGATGAAGC
>JAKAUH010000728.1 GCA_021818605.1 Planctomycetota bacterium | reverse complement strand
GCTGACGCGGGAGTCGATCCTGACGCTATCGGTGAGCCGTCGCCGTCCGCCACGACGGACGTCATAGCCGCAACCTTCTTGCGCAACCGTCACGCCAACCTTATTGCGCGTGACAGGAATGCCCGACCGACTTCGGACGGGCGGCTAGACCGGACCGATCCGTCCGCCACTGGCCACTCGCCACTCGAACCGAGCCACTCGCCCGAACCCGAACCCACTCCGGACGCACGGACCTCGTTGTGGTATCGTGGCGTGAGGAATCCCTCCGACCCATCCCGAGGGCACCCCATGATCCTCACCCGCCTCGTCGCCGCGGCGACGATCTCGATCTCGATCTCGCTCTGGCTGGCCACGCCGGCCGTCGCCCAGGGTCCCGGGGCCCGCCCACCGGGCACCGGCGGCAAGATCCCGCGGTCGCTGAAGGTGGCCGCCGTCCAGTTCCGATCCGGCCGCGACCTGGACAAAAACGTCGCCGGGATCACGGCCCGGATCCGCCGGCTCGCCAGCGAGGGCGTCCGGGTCGCCGTGTTTCCTGAGTGCGCCCTGACCGGCTACTTCGACGACGTGGCGCGGGCGACAACCGCCGAGAAATTGGCCAAAGGCGAGTGGCAGATCGCCGCTGCCTGCCGGGATGCCGGCATCTACGCCGTGATCGGCACGCCCTATCGAAAGGGCCAGAAGCTGTTCAACTCGGCCACGGTCATCGACCCCTCGGGCCGGGTTATCGAGCGCTACCACAAGGTCCAGCTTGCCGAGTCCTGGCCCGAGCCCGGCGACCACCTGTCGGTCTTCCGGGTCGATGGCGTGCCCTGTTCGATCATCATCTGCCACGACGAACGCTACCCTGAGCTGGTCCGGCTGCCGGTCCTGGCCGGGTCGCGGGTCGTCATTTATCTCTCGCACGAGTCGGGCGTCCGTCAGGAGCACAAGCTCGGCCCCTACCGGGCGCAGATCCAGGCCCGGGCGGTCGAGAACAGCGTGTATGTCGTGCAGGCGAACGCCCCCGCCAACGACGACCTGAGCGGCTCGCACGGGCAGAGCCGGGTCATTGCTCCCGACGGGCGCATCGTCCACGAGGCGTCGATGTTCGCCCAGGAGGTCGTGACGGCGGACCTCGACCTGCGAAAGGCCACCGCGGAGAACGCCCTGAGAAGCCTGAAACGCGGCCCGCTGGCGGACTGGTGGAAGGAAGGAGTCAGGCGGGTGCGCATCGTGGAGTAGGTAAGAGGCGGCTCCGACCACCGATCCGGGCCGATCCCGCCCGCCCGTCCCGGCCGCTTGTGCCGCGCCGGGAGCGGCCGGTAAGATCGGGGCGCCGGGTTCCACATCCGGATGGAGCGGGCGCGCTCGGCATCTCGCCTGGGCGCGCCAGGGGTTCGTGCCACGCAAGGGAGGACTGATTCGTCATGGCCACCGCGACCAAGTCCCGCAAGTCCGCTGGCGACGGCGCCGTCAAGACGTTCCAGACGAAGATGCTCATCGACGGCAAATGGGTCGATAGCGCGAGCGGCAAGACGTTCGCGACCGTCAACCCGGCCACCGAGGAGATCATCGCCCAGGTCGCCGAGGGCGATGCCGCCGACGTCGACCGCGCCGTCCAGGCCGCACGCAGGGCCTTCGATTCAGGCCCCTGGCGCAAGACCGACGCCCGCGACCGCGGGCGGATGCTGAACAGGCTCGCCGATTTGATCGAAACGCACATCGACGAGCTGGCCGAGCTCGAGACCCTGGACAACGGCAAGCCGATCAGCGAGAGCCGCAACGGCGACCTGCCGCTGGTGGTCGACTGCCTTCGCTACTACGCCGGCTGGGCCGACAAGATCCACGGCCAGACGATCCCGGTGCGCGGCCGGTACTTTTGCTACACCCGCCGCGAGCCGGTGGGCGTCGCCGGGCAGATCATCCCGTGGAACTTCCCCATGCTGATGGTCGCCTGGAAGTGGGGCCCCGCGCTGGCCGCCGGGTGCACCATCGTCCTCAAGCCGGCCGAGCAGACCCCGCTGTCGGCCCTGCGCATGGGCGAGCTGGCCCTCGAGGCCGGATTCCCCGCCGGCGTCATCAACATCGTCCCCGGCTTCGGCGAGACCGCCGGCGCCGCGATCGTCGCGCACAAGGGGGTCGACAAGGTCGCGTTCACCGGCTCGACCGAGGTCGGCAAGATCATCATGCGCGACGCCGCGAAGACCCTGAAGCGCGTCACGCTCGAGCTCGGCGGCAAGAGCCCCAATATCGTGTTCGCCGACGCCGACCTCGATTCGGCCGTCGACGGCGCGATGCTCGGGCTGTTCCTCAACCAGGGCCAGTGCTGCTGCGCCGGCAGCCGCCTGCTCGTCGAGGATAAGGTGTACGACCAGATGGTCGAGCGCCTGGCCGCCGCGACCACCAAGCGCAAGCTCGGCGATCCTTTTGACCCCGGGACCGAGCAGGGCCCGCAGGTCGATAAGACCCAGTTCGACAAGGTCATGGGCTACATCGACTCGGGCAAGTCGCAGGGGGCGCGGTGCGTTGCCGGCGGCGAGCGGTTCGGCTCGAAGGGGTACTTCATCAAGCCCACCGTCTTTGCCGACGTCAAGGACGAGATGACCATCGCCACCGAGGAGATCTTCGGGCCCGTCATGCAGGTCCTGCGGTTCAAGTCGATCGACGAGGTGGTTCAGCGCGCCAATACCACCGACTACGGCCTCGCCGCCGCCGTGTGGACCCAGGACATCAAGAAGGCCCACACCATCGCCGAGCAGATCCGCGCCGGCACCGTGTGGCTCAACTGCTACGACGTGTTCGACGCCGCCGCCCCCTTCGGCGGCTTCAAGGCCAGCGGCCTCGGCCGTGAGCTGGGCGAAAAGGCCCTCGACAATTACACCGAGCTCAAGACGGTGACGGTGGCTCTGTCTTGAGCGGTCAGTTTTCAGTTTTCAGTTTTCAGTTTTCAGTTTTCAGTTTTCAGTTTTCAGTTTTCAGTGGCTAAATCGATCCAGGTAATGGGGAAAGCGGGGGCAGGAGTCGGCGGACGGAGCCGCCTCCTACAGGGGTCGATTCCGGCGGTCTTGTTGGAGGAGGCGGCTCCGTCCGCCGATCTTCGCTTTCCCGCTTGCGTGGACCCGTTTCGTTTTCAGTTCCATCGGCGACGACTGAAGGTCTCCAGCGCCTGAAGTGGTGCTGGAGACCTTCGGTCGGGCATTCCGGCGGGGTTGGAGACCCGCGTCGAATGATGGAAACTGACCACGGACTACGGACCACGGACCACGGACCACGGACCACGGACCACGGACCACTGACCACGGACCACGGACTACGGACCACTGACCACGGACCACGGACCACGGACCACGGACCACGGACCACGGACCACGGACCACGGACCACTGACCACTGACCACTGACCACGGACCACGGACCACGGACCACGGACCACGGACCACGGACCACGGACCACGGACCACTGACCACGGACCACGGACCACTGA
>JAKAUH010000463.1 GCA_021818605.1 Planctomycetota bacterium | reverse complement strand
TCTATGTTCCACACGTTGCGAAGCTGCTGCTGACAATCTGGCGGGATCGAGCCAGAGAACCGCAATTGAATCTGGCGGCCCCGAGCGATCCCGACGATCTTCCCCTGGCGCACGTTGTGCCGCTCGCAGGTGTCGCCGACGTCCCGCAAGAATCCTCGGGCAACCTTGCCGCGCGCCGTCCGCGGCCGGCCGGCCTCGATCCGGATCACGAACTCGGCTCGGGGCCGACAGGCTGTATAAAGACCCCATCCCACCAGGCCGGCCACAACCGCGATCAACAGGGAGGACACCAGCCTGGCCTCGTCGGTGTGCTCACGTCGGCCGGAGAATCCACCGCGAACGATTCGCAGGCCCGCCGACATTGGATTGAAACCCAAAACAGCGGGCACGGACCCCGAAGCTTCGCGGTGCCCGTCCCCGGTGTCGTGGAGTCTGTTAGCATATCCGGCCAGACCGAGGTCGAATAGACTGCGGATCATCCGGATGCTACGCGAACAACTCGCGGACCGGCTTGCCGCCGTCGACAACCTTGATGGGCCGGCCCAGCGGGGTCATGACCTCCTTGTTTGCGTCCACCTTGAGCGAGTGGCAGAGCGAGGCGAGCAGGTCGGGGACCGTCACTGGGCGGTCCTTCACGTCCATCCCGTCGGGAGCCGACGTACCAATCACCCGGCCTCCCTTGACTCCGCCGCCGGCCAGGGCGACATTGAAAACCTTGGGGAAGTGGTCGCGGCCGGCGTTGGGATTGATCCTGGGCGTGCGGCCGAACTCGCCCATCCAGACGATCAGGGTGCTGTCGAGCAGGCCGTGGCTCTTCAGGTCGCGGATCAGGGTCGCGAAGGCCGGGTCGACCTGGGTGGCGAGCTTGCCGACCTTCTCGTGGCTCTGCTGGTGAGTGTCCCAGCCGTTGCAGCGGACCTCGACGAAGGTGACCCCCGCCTGCACGAGCCGGCGGGCAAGCAGGCATCCCTGACCGAAGGCGTTCCGTCCATAGGCGGTGCGGATCGGCTCCGGCTCCTCGCCGAGGTTGAACGCCTTCATGTGCGGCGACAGGATCATTCGCGCCGTCTGATGATAGAGAGCCCGGTGGTCCCGGACGCGGTCCGAGCCGCCGACGTGCTCGAAACCGGCGTGCTCGAGCCGGTCCAGGAGCACGAGCCGGCGCTCGAAGCGGCCGAGCGGCACCGCCGGCTCGGTGTTCTGGGGCGGCTTCTCGGGGTTCTGCACCACGAATGGCTCCATCGCCGCGCCGAGAAAACCGGCGCCGATGGTCGGACCGCCGATGCTGACGATGTGCGGCAGGTCGAACTTCCCCTGCCCCAGCTCGCCGGCCACCGAACAGCCGATGCTCGGATGCTTCACCGTCGCCGAGGGGACGTATCCGGTGTGAAGCTGGTACGTCGCGCGCTGATGATTCCCTTCCCTGTTGGTCATCGACCGCACCAGGGCGATGTCGTTCATGACCTTCGCCGTCTCATTCCACCCCTCGGCGATCGAGATCCCCGGTACGGCCGTGCTAATGGCTTTCGTCTCGCCGCCGTGCGCGGTGCCCGGCTTGGGATCGAAGGTCTCGAACTGGCTCGGGCCGCCCGCCATCCACAAGAGGATGCAGGACATCCGGCGCTTCCGCATCTCGCCGGCCTGGAGAGCCATCCAGTCGGTGAAGGAGAGCGGCAACGCGCCCGAGGCGGCCAGGCCCGCCGCTCCCAGGCCGATCGTCCGCAGGAAGTGCCGGCGGCCGACGACTCCCTCACCGCTCATCGCCACCTGCACCAGCTCGCGTTCCGCGTTCATGATCTCGGGCTCCTGTCTCCGGCACTTGCCGGGATCTTCGAGTCGCCTCAGCGCCGGGTGAGGAACTCAGTGGAATTGATCAGGCTCCAGTAGATGTCCTCGAACGCCTCGCGGGGATTGCGTACCATCGCCAGGTAACGGCCGCAGATCTCGACTTCCTTCGAGGTCGGCGGCCGCGAGAGCACCCGCATGTAGATCGCGTTGAGCGCCGCCCGCTCGTTGGGCGAGGCGGCGAGGATGTCGCCGAGCACGGTCCCCGGTCGGGCCACCATGTGGTTGTTGATGAACCGATCGTTCATCATGAACAGCGCCTGGGGGATCGTCCCGAGCACCTCGTCGTTCGGCACCGACGGATCGACGCCGAAGATCCGCTCGAAGACCGCGCGAACCCCGTTCCGCCGCAGTGCAGGACGCAGCTTCTTGCCCGCGCCGTTCTTCGCCGGCTTGCCGGCGGCGGGGCCACCTGTCGACTTCTGGCCGAGGGAGACGAACTTCTTCCGATCCACGGGTCCCGCGGCGGTCTGCTTCTTCACCATGGCCGGACGGATGTTCGCGTTCTTCCGCGCCGGCTGAGCGACATTGCCGTCGGCGTCCAGCGGCAGGCCGAGTGCCTCGGCCAGGGCCTCGAAGACCTGATCGCCGCGGAGCCGGCTGGGGCATCCCGAGGCGAACTGAGTCTTCCCGGCCGCGGTGGCCGTTGATCGCACCCGGCGCTGATAGGCCTGGGTGTTCATGATCGTGTGGTAGAGCCAGCGAATGTCGTAGCCGCCCCGCTGCCACTGGTCGGCCAGCGGCTCGAGCACCTCGGGTGCCCGGGCCGTCCGCTCGGGCCCGATGTCGTCGATCGGCTCGTAGAACGCCTCGCCCATCAGGACATACCACGTCCGATTGACGAAGGCGCGGGCGAACCACCGATTGTCCTGGCCGGTGATGTACGAGGCCACCAGCTCGCGGCGCTGCTGGGGGCCGAGATTCATCGGCAGCGCCGGGGCGGACTTCGACGACCCTTCGGCCGTCAGGAAGAACCGGGGAGCGATCGGGATCTGCCGCGTGGGATTCTGCTTGTCGGGCATCACGTAGCGAGCCCGGGGCAGATACTGCACGGCGATCACGGGGAGCTGGCCGGGCATCGGCTTCTGCAACTGCCGCTGCCTTGCCCCGGCGAAGAACGAGGCGAACTCGTGAAACTGCTGCCGCTTCCACGAGTCGGTCTTGTGGTCGTGACACTGGGCGCACTGAATCTGCACACCCAGGAAGATCCGCGACACCTCGCCGGCCATCTCCACCGGCTGCACCTCATACGCCAGCGGAAAAGCCACGGCGCCGTTCTGATCGTTCGGCCCGGTCGCCGAGATCATCCGCGTGACGATCTGGTCCCACGGCCGGTTCGCCTGAACTTCGGCGGCCAGCCAGTCCTCCAGCTCATCGAACCGAACCCGCCGCAGGTTCTCGTTCGTGGCGCGGAACTTGATGACGTCGCGCCAGTAGCGCGCCCAGCTCCGCGCCCAGGCCGGGCTCTTCAGAAGATGATCGATCAGCCTGGCCCGCTTGTCACGCGAGCGATCGCGCACGAAGGCCGCCACCTGGTCGGGCGTTGGCGGCTTGCCGATCATGTCGAAGTACACCCGCCGGACGAACTCGATATCGGTCGTGATTGGAGCCGGGTCGACCTTC
>JAKAUH010000388.1 GCA_021818605.1 Planctomycetota bacterium | reverse complement strand
TCGAGGCGATCCTTCAGCGCCTGGCGGACTTCAAGGAGAAGTCCCAGTCGCTCAAGCGTCGGATCAAGTCGGCGATGGTGTATCCCGTGGTGGTGATCTTCGTCGCGTGCTGCATCGTCGGCTTCATCCTCTACTTCATCATTCCGAAGTTCGAGGCGATCTTCAAGGATTTCGGCGTGCCGCTGCCGGGCATGACCGTGTTCCTGATCGAGGCCAGCCACTTCATCATCAAGTATTTCTACGTGGTCTTCCTGAGCCCGCTGTTCCTCTGGATCTTCTTCAAGTTGATCTACCGCAATAAAACGGGAGCCTATATCTGTGACCGGCTCAAACTCATGATCCCGGTCATGGGGACGATCATCGAGAAATCGACGGTCGCCCGCACGACCCGGACCCTGGGCACGCTGGTGACCTCGGGCGTGCCGATCCTCGAGTCGCTCAACATCGTTCGCGACACCGCGGGCAACGCGGTGTTCGAGCGAGCCTTCACCCGGATCTACGACAGTATCCGCGAGGGCGAGACCATCGCCCAGCCGCTCAAGGAGGCCCGCATCGTCGACGACATCGTGGTCAACATGATCGACGTCGGCGAGGAGACCGGCGAGCTCGATACCATGCTCAACAAGATCGCCGACAACTACGATGAAGAGGTCGAGACGGCCGTCGAGTCGCTCGTCAGCCTGCTCGAGCCGATCATGATCGTCGTCCTCGGCGGCATCATCGGCTTCATCGTCATCGCGCTGTTCCTGCCGCTGATCACGCTGATCTCGAAGCTGTCTGGCTAGACGCTTTCTCCCTGGTCCGTTGTCCGTTGTCCGTTGTCAGTTGTTCGCTACCGCGGTCCTCGCCGGCCCCTCCGAGACTCGATCGAGGGGCCGGCGGCAGACAAAGGACGGGCGGCGGAGTACGAGGGACGGACTCTCCGTAGGTCAGGCTTTCCAGCCTGACGGTTCCCGTAGGTCAGGCTTTCCAGCCTGACGGTTTTGCCGTAGGTCAGGCTTTCCAGCCTGGCGGTTCCCGTAGGTCAGGCTTTCCAGCCTGACGGTTTTGCCGTAGGTCAGGCTTTCCAGCCTGACGGTTCCCGTAGGTCAGGCTTTCCAGCCTGACGGTTCCCGTAGGTCAGGCTTTCCAGCCTGACGGTTCCCGTAGGTCAGGCTGGAAAGCCTGACTTACTTGATGCCGCCGCAATGGGTTCAAGTGCCCAATCGCCCTGGAGGACCCGATGACGAGAACGACCCGCCGGCCGGCCGCGGCCGAACTCCCGGGCGGCGCACTTCCGGCCCGCCCCCGACGGACCACGCCGCAGGGACAACGGAGTGAGCGGACCACGGACCACGGACCACGGACCAGGACGAGAGCAAGGGTCAGGGCGAGCGCGAGCGCGAGCGCCTTCACCCTCGTCGAGTTGCTGATCGTGATCGTCGTCCTGGGGATCCTGATCGCGCTGTTGCTCCCGGCGATCAACGGCGCTCTGCGGAGCGCACGGAACGCGGCCGTCTCGGCCGAGATCAACCAGATGTCGCAGGCGCTGGCGCAGTTCAAGAGCACCTACGGCGCCTACCCGCCCAGCCGGGTGCTTCTGATCGAGAGCGGGAGCTATTATGGGTGGACCAGTAACAACAGCCCGGTTAGCTCGTTGACCTCGGGGACTCAGAACTCGCCAGGCTGGGCGCCGGCCGGCGGGACAGGCGACATCACCATCGGCCAACTCGCGACGCGGACGCTCTCGGCCCTGCGCCGGTTCTGGCCCAAGGTGCAGTTCAGTACCAACCCCAACCTCCCGCCCAATGTCGCCAACGGCAACGGCAACTACTGGTACGACTTCAACGGCAACGGCATCTTCGACCAGAAGCCCTACATCCTCCAGGGTCACGAGTGCCTGGTGTTCTTCCTGGGCGGCATTCCGCTGCCGAATCCGTTGCCGGGTACGACGGGGTACTCCACCGAGACGACCTTCGGCATGACGGGTTTCGGCAAGGACCCGACGAATCCGTTCACGAACAGCGTCAACGGCAGCCCGATGTACAACGCCAATCGCCAGACGCCGCTGTACCAGTTCAACCCCGGCCGGCTGTTCCTGGACCCGACGAACATGAGCAACGCGTCCAACTCGGCCGGCTCGCCCGGCATCCCGGGCTACTACGATTCGATCAACAACGGGCCGCCGACTGCACCCTTGACCGGCCAGGGGCCGGTGGGCTTCTACGCGTACTTCAGCTCGTACGGCAACGGCAACTACGACCCGAACGACGTGAACTTCGCCGAGGTCGACAACATGCTCAACGGCCCGATCGAGCTGCTCTATACCGTGAACTTCCCGCTCTACGGCGTTAGCCTTACCAACATGGGCACTTACCAGGCGGTCTCGCCCTCGCCCAACCCTTATACGACGACGCTGACCGTTGGGACCGTGAGCACCAGCGCGACGATCTCGTACCAGCTGCCGCAGACGTTCCAGATCATCTCGTCGGGCGCCGATGGGCTCTACGGGGTCGGCGGCCAGTACGTGTCGTCTTCCCAGTCGTCCGGCATCCCCTTGCCGGTCGACACCGTCAACACCAAGAACACGTCGGATGCCAGTATCCGCACGCGAGAATACGACAACATCACCAACTTCAAGTCGGGCAGGCTGAATTAACCTGACCCGACCGTGACCTGGACCGGATTCGAGATGACCTGAACCCAACTCGGCCGCCCGGCGGGGCGGGGCATTCGACCCGCCGGGGGCCATCGCCTGGCCCGAGCTCTTACTTAGTTACTCATTCGTTCGCTCGTTCGTGCGTTGCGTCGCCTTCGTTCGCGTTCTGGACCGGGCGGAGGGTCCTGGCCTGGCGTGGCCGAGCCCGCCCGACCTGGCTCCGATCGCCGGAGAGATCGTCCGTATGGACATTCCCATGGGCAATTTGATCGCGGCGAACCGCTCGCGCAGGGGATTCACCCTCGTCGAGCTCCTGGTCGTGATGGTGATCATCTCGATCCTGCTCGGCTTCATCCTGAAGGCCGGGATGGCGGCAGTGCGCAGCGCCCAGGTGCAGGCGACGCAGGCGCTCATCACCAAGCTCGAGGTGGCGCTCAACGACCGGCTCGACGCGCTCAACCAGACGCGGCCCGACCCGGCCTCGGCGCACTACTACCTGGCCCAGGTTTACAACAGCGGCTACTACCCGAACCAGAACCTGCCGCCGACCTATGGGGCCATGCGGGGCGATCTGCGGGCGCAGACGATCGCCTGGTACGACTACATCAAGCGCGAGATGCCCGACGTGTTCTTCGTCCAGAACACCACGGGGCCCTATCCGATCAACTTCGCGGCGAACGCCTGGGTCGGCAACTCCGCCTATCTCGGGCCCCTGGGCAACTACGTCCTGCCGATGGGCAATGCGATCTACGCCCCCAATGGCGATGTCCCCGCCCCCCCCATCATGCCCTTATCCGGCGTGAGCTCGGCGACCTACAACCCGGCCGGGAGCGGCATCTACGGCGCCTCGTATGGCGCCGCGGCGGGGATCTACAAGAACCTCGGCTACATACCGATCGGGTACGACGGCGTCGACAACAACGGGAACGGTATGATCGACGACTGGTCCGAGGGGGTCAACTCGAGCAACCAGGCCATCGTCATGGCCCACCTGAGCAACCACACGCACAACACCGCCCGGGCCGAGATGCTCTACGCCATCCTCGTCGAGGGCCGCGGGCCGCTGGGCTCGGTGTTCAACAAGGACGATTTCAGCAGCAGTGAGGTCGCCGACACCGACGACGATGGCCTGCCCGAGTTCGTCGACGCCTGGGGCAACCCGCTCCAGTTCTTCCGCTGGCCCCTGCTCTACCACTCGGACATCCAGCGAGGGCAGGTGATCGTGCAGTCAAACGCCACGAGCACCACGAGTTCAACGAATCCCGGCGGGACCGCCTGGACGCTGTTTCCCCCGTACGCCAACCCGGCGGAGCCCGCCTCGCTCTTCAACGCCATGCAGGTGCGCGAGCAGGACCCGCTCGACGTCAACCAGCAGCTGATGGCGCCGGCGTGGTGGTCGAGTCTCTATAACAACGCCACGCCGTTCTCGCTCCCGGTGACCACCCCCGCAGCCGGAGAGGGTGGCAGCGTTCCAGCTCTGCCGTTTGAATACTATTTCTACCGCCTTAGCGAGCCCTTTCCCGTCGCCAGTATCAAGGTTCCGGGGGTTCTCTGGGACCGCGGCACAACCTACATCGGCCGACGGGCGTTCTACTCCAAGTTCCTCATCCTCTCCGGTGGCCTGGACGGCCTGCCCGGCGTGTTCATCTACAGCCAGGCCGACCTCAACCACTACCTCTCCAATGGCACCATGGCCTGGGCCCTGATCGCCAACGAGAACCTCGCGCTGCCCTTCAGCGCCAGCCCGGTGGCAAACGGCTTCGTCGATTTCACCGGGAGCGGCTTCTACTCTCAAACGACGATCCCGTACAACAGCAGCACGTTCAACGACACGACGCAGCCATCCAGTTCCGATCTGCTCCAGGCGGCGCAGGATGACATCAGCAACCAGACCATGGCCGGGGGTACGGGAGGTGGGAGATGATCTGCCGTCGTTGGTCCGTTGTCCGTTGTCCGTTGTCCGTTGCTGGGTTTGCTGTCGGGCGGGGGCAGGCCGGCCTTGCCGCGCGTGACGACCAGGCGAACCCCCGCCGGTCCGCGAGCCACGCCGCTCGAGAACCACGAAGCATGAACCACAAACCACGGACGAGAAGAGAGGGCTTTACCCTCGTCGAGTTGCTGGTGGTGATCTTCATCATCCTGCTCCTGAGCGCCGTGGCGCTGCCGATGGTGATCCCGGCGTTCAACCACCGCGAGGTCTCGGCGGCCGGGCGGTTGCTCCAGGGGGCGCTCGTCGGCGCCCGTGATCGGGCGAGCAACCTCAACCAGCCTGCCGGTATCCGGCTGCTGCCCGACCCGACCTTCCCCATCACCTGGACAGCCGCGGGCACGATTGCCCCCAACACGATCCTCGCCTACAACCGGATCATCCCCATCGAGTCGGCGCCCGAGTACAGCGAGGGCCGGTGCACGCCACTGATCATCGGCTCGACAGCGACAGGCAGCACGGCGTATTTCGGCAGCCTCGGCGCACCGCTGGTCGTCCCAAGCTTCTTGCTGACAACTTACCAGAATTTCCTCATCTTGCTTGAGAATCCGTTCGACCCAACCCAACGAACGTATCCCCCGAACTCGCCGACTTCCTGGTTCTGGAACATCCGTGTGGGCGACAGGATTCAGCTCAACAACGCGGGGAACTGGTACACAGTCATCGGGCCATTGGTCGTCCAACCTAACGGCGCAACAGGCCCCAGTAACACCGAGTTGTTCGTCAACGTCGGGCTGCCAGGACCCATCGGTAATTATTCAGGCTTCGTCCCCACGATTGCCGGCCAGCCGGTCGAGTATCTCGTTCTGGTCAACGGGGTCGACGACAACAAGAACGGCTGGATCGACGAGGGGTTCGATGGCGTGGACAACAACGGCGTCAACGGCCCGGACGATCCGGCGGAATCGATCATGGCTTACGGCGGCGAGTCGGAAACCTGGCTGGGCGCGATGTCGGCTCAGTCCGATGTCAACATTCCCTACACGATCCGCCGCCGGCCGGCGCCATCCCAGAACGCTCGCGAGGTATCGCTCCCCTCGTCGATGGTGATCGACGCCACGTCGTGGAGCCTCGGCACCCTGGCCGAGCGGTCGCGGTTCCCGCTCGACCTGCTCTTTCAGTTCACCGGATATGTGGATATTCTCATTAATCCGGACGGGACCGTGCGGCAGACGACCACGTACAGCTCGCCGGCGAGCCTGGGAATGAACAATGCGTTCTACCACTTCTGGCTGGCCGAGAGGCAGGACCTGTCCGACATCCAGTTCAATTCCAACGGCACCTTCCAGACGTGGGCGAACGGCACCGCACCATACTACCTGCCGATCGCCAGCCCGGGCTCGGCGAACAACTCGACGTTGCTGCCTGGCCCCTATCTCAAGGGGGAGTACAGCGTCCTGTCGCTCTCGGCCCGTTCGGGGAACATCGTGGTGAACCCGGCGCCGCCGTTCCTCTACAACTCCGCGATTGGCTACAACAGCCAGTCCGGGACCTATAACCCGAGCAATCCGTTCATCCGGGCCGAGCAAGGCGCCAACGGGGGGCACTGATGATGATCTCGCCGTACAGCCGGCACCTGGTGGTCGGTGGCGGCAGGTCCGCGAGGACCAGCTTGCCGTTCCCGGCTTGCCACCTGCTACCTGCCACCTGCCACTCGAGGCGCGGGATCACGCTCACCGAGATCCTGATCGCGATCATGATCCTCGGCATCGGCCTGGTCTCGCTGGCGACGCTGTTCCCCATCGGCATCCTGCGGCTGCGGGACGCGACGCGGTACACCCGCTCGGCCACCTTGCTCCAGACGGCCGCGGCGGATGCCATCGCACGCGGGATGCTCGACTATGGGACGTTCATCTATGCCGACGGCCTCAACGGGCTGGCGGGCACGCCGTACTGGTTCAGGTCGTCGGCCGGGGTGCTCTACAACCCGATGATCCAGGATACGCCCTATTACGGCGGCGACTGGGGCTACTACGCGAACACCGGCCTGCCCGTGTGCGCCGGCGCCAACGCCAATCCTCTGGTGAACCTGGCTGGCATGACCAACTTCCCGGCGATCCTGGCCAGCTCGCCCGGGCTGCCGTTTGCCTACGACCCGCTCTGGCGGTTCCAGACGGTCGGCGCGAACGGGTCGGGCTATTACATCGGCGACACCTACGAGGCGCGGTTCGGCTACGGCCTGACGACGGTCCGCTCGGACCCTGACGGCAACGGTCCGCCGAGCGCGCACGGCCTCCAGCGGATCACCAACTTCAACCGCCCATACTTTTCCAGCGGGAAGAGCGAGATCCCGGTGATGCCGGCGTCGCTGTTCGTGCCCAATGTGTTCGTCTCGCAGGAGGACGTGGTCTGGCAGGACCCGCAGTCGAACGTCTACGGGATTGACGGTCAGCCGCCCCAGTACGGGGGCATCCCGATCACCGGGCCGAGTCCCGTGGTGCCGGATCTCACGCTGCCGACCGGCGTTGCCAATGGCGTCCTGCTGAACAATAATCCCGGTGTCGCGACGCCGTCGCTCGACTGGCGGTATTCCTGGATGTTCACGGGCCAGCTCACGAGCGCGGCGAACCTTTCGTGCTTCGACGGCAACATCGTGATCTTCGAGAACCGTCAGTTCGGCATCCAGCCGTCGATCGGTCCGTTCAACCCGGGGGGGAACTTCTCCACCCAGAACTACATGGTCGATGGTGAGACCGTCGTCGAGGGGGTCTTCGGCTTCAGCACGCAGGTCATCCCGCCGGGCGGGCCGAGTGGTGGCGGCGGCGTCGGGTACGGGTCGGCCGCCGAGCGCACGGTCCTCCTGCGATGGCCCGCGCAACTGGCCGACCCGGTCGTCCGTCCGGGCGACTGGATCGCCGACGTCACCTACGAGCGCAATGCCAACACCGTGGTCAGCCGGTTCTATGGCTATGGGAACGGGAATGCCTTCCCCTACGCCGGTCTCCAGAACTGGGCCAACAGCCTCGAGTGGGACAACCTGCCGGCGCAGCGGTGCTACTGGTATCAGGTGATGAAGGTCGGCAAGGTCGCGCCCGATCTCCAGCTCAACGGCTTCCGCTCGGTGGTCGTCCTCGTCAACCAGAACCTGATCTCGCGGACCGTACTGAATTCCAACGGCACGCCGGCGCACCTCAACGCCGCGCTGATCGCGCCCAACGTCATCAACGTGATCCCGCAGACCATCTTCCTGCGGGGCAACCCGAACAGCGGCTACGGCATTCCCTGACCCGAAGACCGTCGGGCTCTCCAGCCCGATAGTCTTGAAGCAGGTCAGGCTTTCCCGCCTGACGGTCCACCCCACGGTCCCGGGGCCCTGCGGGACAGACTCTCAACCGAACAACGCAGGCGGTAGCCGGAATCATCGGAGAGCGGAACGATGCTCGCGAAACGCCACCGACAACCCACGAGGCTCCCGGCGAACCGGCCCGGTCCCCGCACGCAACGGACAGCGGACAGAAGGACGGGAAGAAGGGGCATCACCCTCGTCGAGATGCTCGTCACGGTCGCCGTGCTGGTGATCATGATGACGATCATCGTCCAGATCTTCCAGGCGGCCACCGGCTCGGTCACGGCCGCGCAGGCGTTCGCTCAGATCGACGACCAGCTCCGCCGGGTCGACACCATCCTCCGCGGCGACCTCGGCGGCGCCACGGCGCAGTTCACCCCGCCGATGGACCCGCTCCAGAACCGTGGCTACTTCGAGTTAGGCGAGAACGAGTTCGCCGACAACCAGGGCGAGGACAGCGACGACTACCTCCGCTTCACCGCCAAGGCCCCCGTCGGCCGGCCGTTCACGGGGCGGCTGTGGGTGAACTACTTCGCGGCGCCGGGCGGAACCGGCGGCGGCTATCTGAACCTCAGCAACCAGCCCCAGCCGATCACGATCACCAGCGAGTACGCCGAGGTCATCTACTTCGTCCGCAACGGCAACCTCTATCGCCGCGTGTTCCTGATCGTGCCCGAGATGCAATCGGCGATCCGGCAGGCGCTCAACAACTTCGATTTGGGCTATCAGTCCAACTACTATCCGTCAATCTTCAGCGGTGGCGCCCCGACCCAGGTGAGCTGGCTGGGCATGAACGACCTGTCGGCGCGGCCGAGCTCGACGGGCAACTCGGCCTACGCGATCGTCCTGAACACGCTGGGCGACCTGACCCAGCGCGAGAACCGGGCGTTCATGCCGCGGTCGTGCACCGACTTCCTGTCCGCGAGCAGCGGCTACTCCCTGGGTCAGGACGGCATCCCCGACGACGTCAACGGCGATAATAACCCCGACCTCTATCCGTCGCTGTATCCGCAGATCCTCAGCTCGAGCAACCCGCTCGTCTTCGCGCCGCCGTTCGCCGGCACGACCGGCGCGCAGGTCATGGCCCAGAATCCGGGGTTCCAGTACCTGGCCTTCCCGTATGTTTACCCCGGTGCCTACTCTCAGCCGCAGAAGCTGTCCAGCTCCGCCTACGGCTGGATCCACTCGCCGTCGCCCGAAGCGATCGTGCCGACGGTGCCCACGTCAAATCCGCTTTCGCCCAGCGGGTCGCTGGTCGGGTTCGAAACGGGTGGGCTGAACTATCTCAACAACATCAATCACAACCCGATCGAGGTGGGCGATAACCTCCCCGTCCCGTCGACGGAGTGGAGCGTGTCGGGAGGCAACGCATCGAGCACCTGGCAGACCTGGTGGGGTTTCCCCACCTGGCGCGAGACGCTCTCGCCGAACTGGATGGACCCGACCTGGCCTCTCATCCACACGGTAGGCGGGAAGCCCCAGGTTCAGGGGCAGCCCCCAGGCCTGGACTACGCGGGGACGATGAACGTCGCGAATGGGCAGGTCTATCCGACCAGCACTCATCTACTGCCGCCGATGGCCGACCCGACCAACTCGTTCGGGGACTTCTCGATTTTCCGTCAGGTGCAGCAGCCGTTCTCCGACGGCCTTGGCGCGAACAGCATGCTCTGGGGAGCGCCCGGCACCAACAACTTCAGTATCTGGTCGCAGAGCTGGGAGGACGACCTGATCCTCACCAACGTCCGGAGCTTCGACGTCAAGGTTTATGACATCGCGCTGGCGAACTACGCCGACCTCGGCTGGGGCGACGACCTGCGGTTGTATCAGCCCTATCTGGCGATGGGCGGCACGACCTCGGCAACGCCGCCGTACATCCACGGCAATGCTTACATCCCCGCCATGGGGGGCGTCGCCATTGCCTGGCCGCCGATCAACAGCCCGACCACGCCGGTATATCCGCTGTTCCAGACCTTCGCGCACGAAGGCCGAATGCCGCCGCTGGTTGAGGACAACCGGCGCGATTACCAGAACCCGAACCCGTACTACTACGGGTACAACAATTACGTCCCCCAGTACCCCGCCATCCCCAGCTATTCGAGCAACATCGGCGACGACAATCCGGCGCTCGTCCGGCTGCGGCGGGTGTGGGACTCGTGGTCGCTCGAGTACAGCAACGCGCCGGCGACCGGCGTCACCGCGGCCACGGGCGGCGGGTTCCCGGTCGGGCCGTTCAACGGCTCACCGCCGGTGTATCCATCGTATCCGGCGCCCTACCCGGCCCCGCTGCGCGGCATCCAGATCCAGATCCGCGTCACGGACCCCACGAACCAGCGAATCAAGTCGCTCACGATCCGGCAGGATTTCACGGATAAGTTGTGATTTGGTCCTTATGTCCATTGTCCGTTGTTCGCAAGCGGATAGCGTGAGGTGAATCGCGGACGAGGGGCTTGAGAACGGCCTGCGAGGTTATCCAGCAGCACATATGACCGCGGCACGAAGGATCCTCAAGTCGGTCGGGCATTCCTGCCCGACACTCAGGCCCCGTCGGGCAGGAATGCCCGACCGACCTTCCTGCCGGGGTAATACAGGGACAAGGGAAAAGGACAGAAGGTTAAAAGGATAGGAGATTATTCATGACCATCGCGACGACCCCGACGACCTCCGAGGCGCTGGCCCCGCTGGAGATCCCAGGCCCCGTCGCGCGCGTTCCGTCGCTGGAGGAACTGCACCGGCTGACCGAGGTTCCCGACCGCCCCGTCGTCTATCGCGGGGTCACCTGGGGGTTCTACAGGCAACTGGTGGATTCGATCCCCCAGGGGAGCGGTCTCCACGTCGATTACGATGGAAGGGACCTTCAGGTCATGACGAAGGGGCTGGATCATGAGGACTTCCGTTGGCTGTTCGGTCTGTTCATCGCTGTCGTGACCGAAGAGCTGGCAATCCCGTACAAGGGCCTGGGCGAGACGACCTGGGCACGACCCACGATCGCGCGGGGGCTCGAGTCCGACCAGTGTTACCTGTTCGCGCCCGAGAAGCTCGCGCAATTCACCGCCGCGCGGCGGCGCGGTTCCCGAGATATCGCCGATTATCCCAACCCCGACCTGGCGGTGGAGGTGGACATCTCTCGCCCAGAGGTCGACCGTGCGGCGATCTACGCCGCACTGCAGGTCGTCGAGATCTGGCGATTCCACGGCGGTCAGGTGTTCATGGAGCGGTTGACCTCCCAGGGCACGTATGAAGCCGTCGTCTCCAGCGGCTTCCTGCCGGTCCAGGCCGAGGACGTCCGGCGCTGGGTCGTCGACGAGGATACGAGCGACGATTCCACCTGGGCCCGGCGGCTGCGCGAGGAGATCCGTTGGAGGCAGGGATGAAATGGCTCGGCGAGTGGCGAGTGCAAGAGATCTGGAGGTTCACGGGGAGGCCGAGGTATGCAGACCCGACCCGTCCGGTCCTTTGGAAAAGGCGTCTCCGTCCGCCGATCCGATCCGATCCGGCCTTGCAGGCCCTCCCCAGGCCGCCTGACGGGACTCCACCCCACGAAAGTCTGTGGCCCGGTGACCGATGACCAAAACCAATGACCAAATACGAAAATACCAGGAATCCTTCGCAAGACAGTTTGCCGGCTCGGTCGTAAGAGTCGTATCGCGGGAGTTTCGGGAGATCGCAATCGGCGCTGCACCTGCGCGGGGCGGTGCCGGGACAGGCAAGCGATGAGAGGATCGGTCGGTTTCCTCGGATGCGGCCGACGGACCACGGGCGACCGACACAGAGCGAAATGATCGATCGATAGGGGAGGCTTGAGGCATGCTGGTCCGAACTCGACACCATGGGCAACGGCAAAGGCGGCAACGGCGAGGGATCGTCCTGGTCCTGGTGCTGGCCATGATGAGCCTGCTGGCGGTGATCGGGGTCACGTTCGCGACCTTGAGCGCCCAGGCGAAGATCAACGCGCGCAACTTCGCGCAGTCGGTCATCCAGCCGCAGGAAGACGAGCTGATGGACTTCGCCCTCCAGCAGCTCATCACCGATACCGGCGACGTCCGCTCGGCCATCCGCGGTCACAGCCTGGCGCGCGACATGTACGGTAACGACGGAAGTACCAACGGCTATCTGACCTCCCTGCCAAACGGCCTCCCGATCGTCTTCCAGAATATTCAACAGCTCGGCTCGTCGCTCTATTACGACGTGCTGACGAATATCCCAATCGGTGGGTCGATGTACGGCTATAACTTCGAGCGGTGGATCGCTCGGATGTCGTACACCGGTCCGCAGCCCGGCGGTAATGTCCGGTATCCCCGCGCGGTTAGCCAGACGTTCGAGGTCCTGATCGACGACGGCACTCCCAACGGAGCCTCCGGGATCGCGTTCAGCGGCCAGGGCTTCCACGCCTTCCGCATCTTCCTGACCGACCCTGCGCTCGTCTCGACCAAGTTCCCCGGTAACTACCCGATGCCGTATGGCCAGACAGTGCTGAACAATCCGTCGCTCGGCTTCACCACCCCGGGTTTGAACCCAGGCTGGGAGTCGCCCGGCAGCAACTCGCTGCCCCTGGCCTACGTGCCGACGCAGATGGCCTGGATGCAGGAGTTTGCCTCATTCCTGACGAACGGCGCCTACCAGAATTACACGAACTACTGGGTCACGCTCGACGGCCGCTGGCTGCACGCCTTCAACGGGCCGGGCCTGAGCAATCAGAGTTCGGCGGCGTTCGGCCTGGGGATCCCCCAGTTCTCATGGTCGACCACGACCGGTCAGAACTACAGCATGACCAACTATTCGGTCCCGATGTCGACCTACGGGAATTTCCGCTACAACGGCCTGGACCCCAGCTTCGTCGGCATGGACGAGGACTACGACGCCTGCGACCTGGAGAACTGGTTCCTGGCAATCCAGAGCGCCGACGGCCAGGTGACCATCCCGTCGTTCCACCGGCCGGGCATCGTGCGATACCAGGACCAGAACAACCCGCTGGACTGGGATCGCAACCCCGGTGGGTTCCGGCAGACTTACTTCCTCGACTCGGCGTCACGGATCCTCCGCCCGGTCGCGGCCGACGGCCACGATCGGCATACGCTACCCGACCTGGTCCCCGACCCGGTCACGGGCAAGATCACGTATGACGTCGACAACGACGGCGATGGCATCACCGACTCGGTGTGGGTCGACCTCGGCTACCCGGCCCGCCGCGATGCGCGGGGCAGCCTGTACAAGCCGCTCTTCGCCTTCATGGTCATCGGCCTCAACGGCCGCATCCCGCTCAACACGGCCGGCAACCTCGCCGGAACCGGCGCCACCCACGCCCAGCACCTGGGCAACTCGGTCAGCGAAATCGACCCGATGTACGGGCTCCAGAACGGGTTCACTTTCCCGATGGGGGCCCCGAACAATTACATTCCGCCCGGCGATCTGGATCCGTTCAACCAGCTCGGCAACGCCGCTGGCGTGAACCTCGGGCCTGGCGGCAGCTTCCCCACCTACAACACCCAGGTCGACAACGCGGTCAACGCGGTTAATAATGGCTCGCCCACCTACGGATTGTATCAGTCGGTCGATGTCCGGCTGACCCAGCTCCGCAACCTGCTGGCCGGCACCCGGCCGCAGGCCAATCCATTCGCCCCGAACGGGGCGAACAACGGCGACCTTAACGTCATCTACGGCTCCTGGGCCGGCCAGCTCAAGCCCGGGCTTGCCTACTGTCTGCCCAACGGGATCGCGGACCTCGCTGATAACCCCTATGTGGCAAACTACTCGCCGCCCACCAATCCCAACGTGTCCTTTCCCCTGGTCCAGCGGACCACGCCGCCGGTCGCCGGGCGGTGGGGCGAGGCGTCCTCGGTCGCGGGAATCCCGTTCATCGTCGCGAGCGGCCAGCCGCTCAACCTGCTTCAGCCGGCCTACATCAACCAGCCGCGCGCCGGCTACTCGTTCGACGTCGCCGACATGATCACCGCCTCCGGGAACTTCGGTTACAGCGCCACCGGCACCCCCATGTACCCTCGCGACGGGGCCGACGACAACTACAACGCGTTTGACGTCTGGCCGTCACGCATGACCGGCGAGATCGTCGACTCCGACTTCTACGACCTCGCCGGCGGCCTGTTGCTGCCGGTCGAGCGAATGCGGCGGTTCGTCACCCCGGTGGACATCAACGGCACCGGGGAAGTAAGCACCTGGGGCCTTCTGGGCCGCCGGAGGAGCAACTACGGTCCCGACAACCTCGGCCGCGTGCAGTTCACCAGCTACTTCCGACCCGCCGGGTCCCCCGGGGTGATCAACACCACCACGCCGGTCGGCGCCGCCGCCCAGGAGTTTCCCTACGGCGCGATCACGGCGGGCCCCCTGGGGGTGTATGGGAGCTGGTACGACGGGGAGCCGCTGCAGTGGGGAGTGGGCACCAACTATATCCCCGACGTGACCAACAACATGCTTCACGGGTTCGAGGGGTACAAGCTCCCCAACCAGTACCAGAATCCCGGTCTTGCGCCGACCGGCCTGGGCCGTGCCCCGGCCAGCATCGGGGGCATGCCGATCGACCAGGGGCAGTCATCCGTCAATACGAATTTCCCGGCCACGCTGCCGACCTACGACCCGGTGGTCAACTCGATGGGGCCCCAGCACGACGGCGTGAACGAGGCCGACGAGATGAACCTCTTCTCGCTCAACCCGCTGCTCGACTCGCCGTTCGGCCCGGCCGACCTCGAGTGGCTCTACCGTCAGCAGGACGTCGACGGCGCGACCCTCACTAGCCGGCTGTCGCAGCTCGCGCCGATCAGCTTCACCAACACGATCGACGGCCAGCGCCGGCGGCGGCTCTTCGCGCTCCAGGGCTGGGATACCAACCACTACGTCTGGGCCAATGACAACCCCGGCGGGGTCTTCGCCAACAACGCGAATTTCACCCCCACCCAGTCTCTGCTCGTCGACCCCGGCTCGGTCCTTCCTCCGTACCCGAGCAACCGGGTCAACACGTCCAACACGGGCTTTGAAAGCCTGAGCGCGTTCAAGCTCCTGGCCAACCTGAACAGCAACACCAGCAATCTGAACAACCCCCCCTGGATTCCCGCCCCAGCCCTGGCGCACCGCCAGCGCAAGATCAACCTCAACTTCCCGCTGCCGGTCTCGAACGACTGCAACGAGCCGATCCGCCAGCGCTGGATCACCGACACCTACCACCTCCTCAAGGTCATCCTGCCTCCGACGGCGGTCGACTCGCCCGAGGAGTTGGCGCAGCTCAGCCAGTTCGTGATCAACATCGTCGACTTCCGCGACCCCGATGCCACGATGACCCACTGGGTCAACCCCGACGTCATGCTGGTTCCCCAGGAGACGGTGACCACAACTCAAACCATTGCGATGGGTAAGGCCGGGGCGACGCAGGTTTATACAGCCCCCCCGAGCCTGATCTTCTCGAGCGGCACCGCGCCGCCGGGCGCCGTCCTGCTCGACCAGTATGGCATGGAGTACAACCCGGTCGCGATCAACGAGGTGCTGGCCTACGCCTTCCAGAGCCGGAAGAACCCGCAGGCCGGCTCGGCCGCGTACACGAACCGCATCTTCATCGAGCTGGTCAACACCCTGACCGCCGCGTACAACCCGCTGTATGACACCACCACTCCGACCGACCCGCAGAACTACTACGGCTACGGCTCGACCTACACCAACGGCAACACCAACAATAGCACGCAGGCCCCATACCAGAACAAGAACGGCGCCACTCTCAAGGATTACCCGTTACAGGCGCAGGCCAGCACGCTGGACCTGGGCGGGTTCAGCTATCGGAGCGGCGACCCGTATGGCGGCGGTTGCTGGGACCTGGTCTTCACGCTCGACAACCCGATGAGCCGGCCCGACCCGTACCGCGGCGACCTGGTCTACAATCCCAATATTGTCACCTACTTCAACCTGGTCCCGCTCAACCGCGATGCCCTGACCTCGAGCCTGGGCGGGACAGGGACCGGGGGCCAGAACAACCTTGCGCCCAACGGCGGCGATGTCACGCTCCTCCCGGTTTCGCCCGGCGCGGTGGTTACAACCGGTGCCTCCACCGGCACAACGAGCATGTTCAACCCGCCGGCGACCCAGCCGACCTCGGTGGTCACAGCGGGGAGCGCGCCAAATACCCCGCCGATCAATTATTTCTATGTCGTCGGCAGCCCGCCGGGCTCCGGTCTCGAATACCCGAATCCCATCGGGATCACCGTCAAGCCGCAGGGCGGCAACGGGGGGAGCACCCTGTCGGTCCCCCAGTACCCAAGCGTGACGCAATTCTTCACGTCCGCCTTCGATCCGATGGGCAACTCGATTCCCACGGGCCCCGCGGGCTTCCAGTGGCGCGCCGGCATCCTCCCCGGCATCAGTCCCACCACACCGGGCCCGCCGGCCAACTATAGCTGGGATCTCCCGACCTTCGGCAACACGGGCACGTCGGCCACCAACGCCGTACCCCCGCTGACCCCGGGCGGCGCCACCTATTACTGGGTCTGCCTGCGCCGTCCGGCCAATCCGTTCGCTCCCGTGTCGCAGTTCAATCCGATGGTCGTGGTCGACTCGATGCGGTTCCCCTATATCGACGGCACGGCGAACGCCGGCATGAACTGGGGGAACGACCCGGCCGGCTCGGGGAGCGTGGTTGTGCTCTCGGGTAGCCAGACGAGCGGCTACGCCAACACCATCTTCTCGGCCCAGCGGCTCCAGCCCTATCGCGGCGGGCACGCGGTGCCGATGCCCAATGCCCCGGGCGTGGCGGTTCCCAGCGTTGCGGGGAGCTCGACCGGTCCGATCGTGACCCAGATGCCCCCCGACCCTCGGTACGGCTACACCGAGCAGATCGCCTCTCCCGCCACCACCGCCCTCAACGTCGCCACTGGGTACGGGACCTTCGGCCTGGCGAATACCGTGACCAGCAAGACCCCGTTCGCCTCGACCGGCTACATCTTCCACACGCTAGGCTACTGGAACGACTCGGCCGAGAACTGGGATTACTTTGCCTTCAACGACCGCGATTTCTCGAGCGTGGCTGAGCTGTTGCTGGTGCCCGGCTGCCCGCCCGGGTTATTCACCAAGCAGTTCGTCGAGTTCGCGCCCTCGCAGATCAACGCCGCCAACATCTTCAGCGCGGCGACTCCGACGTATGTCCCACTCTACCCGCAGGTCTTCGCGAACAATTATCCCCCGACCCCACTCGGCCAGCCCACGATGACGGGGACCAACTGGCCCAGCGAACCAGTGCCATTCGCCACGTCGACCGTGCCGTTCCTTGACGTCGCCCTGGCCACCGTGACGAGTTCGGTGGGTTCGGCGAGCACGGGACTGCCGAATGCGGTGCCGAGCTTCAGTGCCAGCGGCTCACCGGTCGCCTATCCGTACGTGCAGCCGGTCTTCAATAACAACACCCCCGTGCCGCCCCATGCCTACCCCTATCTGGTGGACCGGTTCTTCTACACCGGGGCGGCGAACTTCTTCTACCCGCCCAACGGAACGTCGCTGGACCCCGGATCTGTTAACTCGATCCACGTGCCAGTCGTCGGCGGCCCCGGCGGCGACGGCTGGTACAAGATGCTCGAGTTCTTCGAGGTGCCCAGCCAGGCGATGGGCGCGGTCGGGTCGGTATCCATGGGGGCCAATTTCGACTGGGCGCGGCAGGACACCAAGCCGGGCCTGATGAACCTCAACCTCATCGTCGACGAGGAGGCGTTCTACGCCGTTTTCGGCTCGCAGGGGACGATCCTCGGGACGGTCTCGGGGACGTCCTGGGCTCGGAACTACAACCAGAACCTCCTCAACTCGATCCAGTTGCCGCTCCTGGCCACCTACAACGCGAACACCCAGCAGCTCACCCTGCCTTATGGCATGCCGCTGGCGACCTACAACAGCGGCGTGCCGCCGATCCCGCTGGGCGGGCCGCCGGTGCCGCTGGTGGTGAGCGCCATCCAGCCCAACGGGGCGCCCAACTACGCCTATCCCGTCACCGACCAGACCCAGCTCGTCCAGCACGGCTACCTGGCCAACGACCCGATCCTCGAGCAGCTCAACTACGCGGCGAGCGGCAGCAGCATCATGCCCGGGATCGTCGGCAACCGGATCAAGGCGTCCTTCGCCCAGTTCCTCTGGGCACGGCACGGCGGCTCGGGCTACATGTTCGGCTACGGCAACGGCAACACCGGGGCGAACAGTGCCGTGGTCACTCAGGCCAACCAGGTGAACTACGGCCCCGTCCCAGCCGAGCGTCCGTTCCGCGCGCTGTCGTACCCCGATATCGATTCCACGATCATGCGGCCGGCCGCGTCGCCCCCATCGCCG
>JAKAUH010001122.1 GCA_021818605.1 Planctomycetota bacterium | reverse complement strand
CGAGCGGCCTGTCCCCTCTTTTATCAGAACCTGTGAGCGAACGGGGCCGCGCGATCCTGCGCTCGCCCTCGTCGCCTGGATTTCGGGGGTTGCAAGATTCTGGAACCCCGTCGAGTATAACGATTGTCGGGGATCCGCTCCACCCGAACGTCGCCGCGCCCCGGGCCGGGGGACCAATCAACCCGGTTCGAGCCCGGCCGGGTCGCTTGAGGCAAACCCCGTCAGGGATAAGAGTTCCATGGAACGGAGACGGCCGATTGCGTGGTAGTTTGCGCGCAAGACGATACAGGTTCTGGGGCGCTCTCCTCGGGGCGATCGCCGTCGTGGGGCTCGGCCTGGTCGACCTTGTTGTGAGGTGGCGCTCCTCGATTGCCAATCCGGACGACTTCGCCCCAGGTTGGTCGGCCAGCCGACTGGCCGACCGGGCGCAGCCAATGGGACGCCCCGAGCCTGGCGATCCGACCTGGTCGGCGGTGTATGGCACGGCCGAGCGGCCCGTGCTGCCGGCCCTGGCTGCGGACCCTCGGCTGATTCCGCTGCGGCGCGCTGGCGAAGCCTGGCGGGCCGCAGCCGGACCGCGGCGCACGATCGTCGACCAGGTCTGCCTCGTCCCCGACGAGCCGTCGTTCTTCGAGGCCATCGCCGCCTGGGACGAGGAGCACTGGTTCCCGATCCTGATCGATGATCCTGCGCGAGTGCTGCCGTTCCTCCGCGCGTTCCGGCCGGCGCGGGTGGTTCGTTTCGCGTCGCACGGGGCGAGGATCAAGGGGGCCAGTCCGACGCCGACCCCGGCGCCAGCGCCGGACAACAGCTCCAGCGGCGAATCCTTGCGGCTGGCGCGGTGGATGGAGGCCATGCGGGCCGTGGCGCGGGCCTGGGCGCCGCCGTCCGTGTCGGACGATCGCCTGCCGCCGGTCGGCGTGTCGCCCCGCGGACTGGGACGGACGCCGCCCGGCGTGGTGCTCACCTCGCCCGATAGCCCGATGCTCGCCGGCGCCGTGGCACTGGCGGCCGGGCGGTTCCAGCCGATCGTCCGGGTCGAGGCCGGGCTCTGGAGTCTGGACAGCGCCAGGGCGGACGGTTCACCCCGACACGCCGATGTCCTCTCGCTCGACGCGGCCTGGCAGTTCACCCGCCACGTCGAGAGGGGTGTCGCGGCCGCCGTCCCGCGGTACGCCGGCCTCGGGGATGATTGCGACTTCCTGACGATCGCCGGCGACTGGCCCTATCGGTATGACAACAACTCGGAGGGAGGTGTTCGCAGGGGCATTCTCGCGCTCGACGACCTGGTCGGCCGGGTCCTTGATGGAGAACCGGACCCGGGCAGCCTGGAGCGCGCGCGGACGCGATGGGCGTTCACCGGGCGTTTGACCGGTGATCCCGCGGCGAGCGTCTACCGCGCGATGGGTGCGCTGTTCCTCGCGCCGGACGCCACGCTGCTGTGGGACACTTACCACCCTGCCCTGCCCTGGTCGGCCTATTCGCTTTACCCGGCCACCCGCGGGCTGGCCCAGCCCGGGTTGGGGGTTGGACCGATCGTCCTGGCCGGGGGCGAGCGGGCAACGCTCGCGGGCTGGCAGCGGATCATGGAGCCCGTGAACCGGTTCGGGATGATCTGGCTGAACTCGACCGGGAGCCCGACCGATTTCTCGATCGCCGGCGGTCCAGGCCGGCCGGCCGACATCCCCGGCGGCTGTCCGGCCGCGGTTGTGATGATCCACAGCTTCTCGGCCGCCGATCCGGACAATTCCGGCACCATCGCCGGCCGCTGGCTCGAGCAGGGCGCATTCGTCTACTTCGGCTCGGTGAACGAGCCGTATTTGATGTCGTTCCGCATCCCCGGGCTGGTCGCCGAGCTGGCGGCCGAGGGGATACCGCTCTCGGCCGCCCTGCGCCAGGGCGAATCCGAGCCGTTCGGCCGCCCCTGGCGGCTGATGTACCTGGGTGATCCGCTCTACCAGCTCCCCAGCTCCAACCCTGGCCGAACCCGCCTGAGCCCCGACGAGTGGCGCCAGCGCGACCCCGCCCACGCCGCCTGGCCGGCTGTTGAGATCGACGCGCCGGCCGAATCCCCGCCCTCCGGCGACGACGAAACCTCGGCCGAGCGCCTTCTCAACTGGTGCCGGGCTGTCGCCATCTCCGAGGCCGCGCACACCCTGCCGGGCTGGCGAGTCCGATCGCTTGCGCGTCCGCGCCCCGAAGCGGACTGGCCCTGGGTCCTCGCGAGCATTCCGCGTGATCGCCTGGAACCCCGGAGGCGCGCCATCCTCGACGACCTGCTCATCGACGCTCTGAGCCGCGCCGGCGAGTGGGACGACCTGCTCCAGCGACTGGCACGCGTCCCACCGGCCGAGCTGACCCGCCGCGACTGGATCGCCATCGAGACGGCCACGATGCAGCACCTGGCGCGGGCGGTCCGCGACTCCGACGTGTCTCGCGGCTACACGCGCGCCCTGGATCTCTGGGACGAGGCCATCCGCCGTCCCTGGCCGGCCGGCTCAGGTTTCCCCGAATGGATCACCCGACGCGTGGCGAACCTGGCCGAGTCCAACGCGGGCCAACGGCTCCCGGCCTGGCGCGACCGCGTCCGCCGCGCCGACGATGAGATGGCCGGCGACCGCCTGCGCTACCCCCACGCCCCGGTCGTCGCGGCCGAGCGGAGCCGGGTCGAGGCGCAGCGCGGCGGGAGACGCGAGTGAGAGGATCCTCGTCTGCTCCGGGTTCACGGGCGATCCTGGTCTCGGGTCGCGTTCAATGCGCCGGCAACATGGCCTTGTTTTCCGTCGGGCTGGGATCTGTCAACGAATCGAACGGCTCGGTGACGGCGTCGACCAGGCTGAAGTCGTGCGCCAGGAGCCCGGTTTTCCCCACGAAGAAGTCGCGATCCTGTGCCACGTCGAGGTTAGACACCGGCTGCACCGGCCCGGTGGTGATCCCCTTGACCTTCACCGTTCCCCCAACGATCCGCAGCAGGTCGCCGGGCCTGAGGTCGCGTGCCATCACCCAGCCGCGGCCGATCTTCCAGAAGCGATGGATGCCGGTCGCCACGATGGTCTCTCCGCTGCCGAGCGCGAGTCGCAGTGTCGGGCTGGGCGGGTTGTGGCGAGCGACCAGGACGGGCTGGTAGCTCAGCGTCCCGGTCCGGTCCAGGGGTGTATACGGATATATTGTGACGCCGATGTCACCGACCGTCCCACCGGACAGGCGGTCGCTATTTCCAGTCGCCGCGACGCATCCCGATGGACATGAGTCCGATTTGTTTCGGAGGCCAGAAACCTTGCAATCGATACAACCGGCCGAAAAAAGACGAGGAACCTGAAAAATGTTTCGAATAAATCGGCGCTGCCTGCGTCTATACAGGGTCTCATCGACCCGGTTCTTCCCGAGGCTTCGAACAAATCCTTGCGCGACATGTGACACCTTCGAAGATCTCCGCGCGCATACGTGGAGATCTTCGAACGATGCGGGTACTCTTCGAA
>JAKAUH010000490.1 GCA_021818605.1 Planctomycetota bacterium | reverse complement strand
TAGGCGACGAGGCTGGCCAGGATGCCGACGACCGTCGTCAGGACGACGGCAAGTTTGCGCGCCGGGCCGGGCGGATCGGCAGGGCGTTTCATGATGGCCTCCAGTCGATGAGTCACGGCGGCCGGATGACACCGGGACCCCGCGATGAGGGACGCGATCACGAGGGTCCTGCCACCGATCGGCGCGGCTGGCCGTTAGACGACCAGCACGGGGATCTGCTCGATGGCGTTGCGCATGTAGCCGGAATGGTTCCAGGTGGGGGACTCGGGAGTGGCATCCCCGGCGTTGTTGACGGCCCGCACTCGCAGCGTCTGGAGGCCGCGAGCCGACGGCGTCCACTCGGCTCGCCAGCGGCGGAAGGCGAAACGCCCCAGGTCCCGGTCGAGCCGCGCGTCGAACCACCCGGCGCCGCCGTCGGTCGAGACCTGAACCTGCTTGATCCCCTGCCCGTCGTCGAAGGCGATCCCCTCCAGGGCAAGCGGCCGGCCAAGCGGCACGCGGGCGTCGGGCTCGGGTTGGACGAAGAACGAACGGACGTTCATCCGGTGGATTGGAACCGTCTTCGCGGCCAGCGCGTCGGGCGTCTCCTGGGCGTGGGGATTGTCGGGGATCCGGTAGGACCTGGCCATCCAGAACCCCTCGAAGGGCCTGGGCAGGACCGTGATCTCCGCGAGGGCCTTGACCCAGTAGGTCGCGTACCAGCCCGGGACGACCAGCCGGGCGGGGAAGCCGTTGAGCATCGGCAACGGCTCGCCGTTCATCTCGTAGGCGACGAGGATTTCGGGAGTCCGTGCATGGTCGATCGGGAGGGCCTTGATGAAATCGGGGACCGCGGAGAACGGCCCCTGGTCCAGGCCGTCGAAGGAGACCTGGACGGAGCCGCCCTTCACGCCGGCCCGGCGGAGGATGTCGGCGAGCCGGACGCCGGTCCATCGGGCGTTGCCCATCGCCCCGTTACCCCACTGGCCACCCGGAACGCGCGGCTCGAAGCGGCTCCGCGAGTTGCCCGAGCACTGGTTGACGGCCACCACCGAAGCGGCCTCCATGCGCCTGAGGTCGGCCATCGACAGCTCAAGCGGGCGCTCAACGTGGCCGCCGACCTTCAGCCGCCACGACCGCAGGTCGACCGAGGTGGGGATTGTCTGGAGATGCCAGCGGACGTAGAAGG
Organism: Planctomycetota bacterium; assembly: GCA_021818605.1. Classification (GTDB taxonomy): domain Bacteria; phylum Planctomycetota; class Planctomycetia; order Isosphaerales; family Isosphaeraceae; genus JAKAUH01. The sequence continues at coordinate 2,320 of JAKAUH010000490.1, read as the reverse complement.
CCTCGTTCGGGGTCAGGTCCTCGCGATAGTAGTGCCAGGGGGTCTCGAGGCAGGGCGGCCGGTCATTGACGACCCGCAGGGCGACCTTGCCGGGAAACCGGGCAACCGGTTCAGGCTCGGCGGCCGGGCCCTCCTGGAGCCGACGCTCGCAACCGGCAGGCACGGCCCCGAGAAGGCCCGCCGTCCCAGCCCATCGGAGCCAGTGCCTCCGACTCGGAGTCCCGGTCGTCCACCACGATGCGTGTACATCCGTGCGATTCATAATTGAATCTCCTGCCGGTCCCGGATGTGGAGCGGGCGCCGGCCTCCGAGGACAGCCGGCTCATCAATGGCACCTGCAAGAGATAAGCCGGAATCGTCGTGATCGGAGAGCCGGCCGGTACGTTACCGAAGAAACCAGCGTTACGCAACCGTGCCGGCTGGCGTGCGGGAGAGATGCCGTGATGGTGGCCGGGAGGGCGGTGATCTCTCGCCGAGCAAGATACCGGGCGGAGGGAGGCGGCCGTCGTCCGATCTCCACGATAAGAATCCGGGCGCGGCGAGTTCAAGCATTCGGGATCAACCCGCACATCCCACAATGCCGATAAAATTCAACAATACTTAGCTCGGGTGTTCGCCGTGCATTGCGATGAACGGCACAAGGATCGGCAGAGGCTCGCCATGTGGAAAACAGCGATCCTGGCCTGCCTGATGCTCGCGTTGCCGATTGATGGCCCCGGCCCCGCACGAGCCCAGGCACTGCCGACGGCCCTCCCAACGAGGACGAGGCCGGCCGCGACGGCCCCGGGCGGTGCGGCCCCCTTGCTCGGGCTCGCCGAGCTGGAGCAGATGGCCCTGAACAACAACCCGACCCTGGGTCAGGCCATTTCCCGGGTCGACCAGGCTCGGGGCCGGGCGGTTCAGGCCGGACTCTATCCCAACCCGTACCTCGTCTACACCGACTCGAATGCCGGGGTCGCTGGTACGGCCGGCCAGGAGTACAGCTTTTTCCAGCAGCCGATCGTCACCGGGGGCAAGCTGCGGATCAACCGGCAGCGCTACGAGGCCGAGGTCGAGGAGGCCAGATGGATTGTCCAGGAGCAGCAGTACCGGGTGCTCAACGGCGTCCGGCTGCGCTACTGCGACCTGCTGGCGATTCAAGAGCTCCTCGACCTGCGCCGCGACATCATCCGGCTCGCCGAGGATGTGGAGCGAGCGGTCCAGGAGAAAGTCAGGTCCGGCCACGCCTCGGAGCCGGACCTGCTGATGGCCCAGTACACAGCCGAACATCATCGGCTCGCTGAGGAGGAGCTCGGCGACCGCTACCCGGGTGCATGGCATAACCTGGCCGCCTTCGTCGGCTGCCCGGACCTGACCCCCACCGCGCTGTCAGGCCGCCTGGAGGACGGACCGACCGAGCTCTCGTTTGAGTCGGTCCAGGACCATCTGCTCCGGGCCAGCCCCGAGATCCGCATCGCCGAGCTGAAGGTCCGCGGCCAGGAGCTGTCGCTACGACGGGAGCAAGTCGAGCCGATCCCCGACCTCATCGTCCGCGGCGGCGGCGGCTACAACGCGATTAGGCAGTCAGGATTCGGATATGGGCGATTGTACGTGGAACTCCCCCTCTGGAACCGGAATCAGGGGAACATCCGCACCGCCGAGGCGGCCCTGTTCGACATCAGGCGGGATCTCGACCGGACCCGGCTCGCGCTCCTGCAGCGTCTGGCCCGGTCCTTCGCCCACTACCAGGCGAGCCTTCACATCATGCGGCGATATCGCGACAAGCTCCTGCCGGCCTCGCGACGGGCCTTCGAACTCTACCTCAGAGGACTTTCGCCGCGAGAAATCCCAGTACAGCCGCGTGGAGAAGGCGATGGAGTCCTACATCGATTCGGTCGAGCATTACCGGTCGGCCCTGCTCGAGGTGCGCCGGCATGAGGTCGAGCTCAACGGCCTGCTCCTCGTCGATGAGGTGGACGAATCGGGCGAGCCCCGCATCCCGCGGGCGGGCCTGAATGAGCCCAAGCGGCTGGGTGTGCCGGTCGGAGGACGACCGACGAGGTCGCCAGGCCACTGAGCACGCCCATGATTCTGCGGTCGCCACCCACTCCCTCGCCGGACGGCGAGAGGCAGGATCCCGCAAGGAGGGTTCCTCAGGCTTGACCGGGCATGCGGCGGCTGATCCAATCAACCAGCACGATCCGCTGGCGTGGAGCCTCGTACAGGCTCCAACTTCCGCAGAGTTCAGTATCCGTCGCGCGAGCCTCGTCGCGACCTTGCGGGGGGGATGTATGGCCGTGATTGGCCTGGATCTGGGCGCGACGAAGCTGGCGGGGGCGCT
>JAKAUH010000232.1 GCA_021818605.1 Planctomycetota bacterium | reverse complement strand
CGCGGGTCGACCCCGGGGGCGAACTCGGCGAGCAGGCGCACCGGCGGCGCGGTGCTGCGCGGGCTGTGCCATGCCGGCGCGCCGGGGTAGGCCAACAGCAGGTTCTCCAGCACGCTCAGCGCGGGCAGCAGACTGAACTGCTGGAACACCATGCCGATGCCGAGGGCCATCGCGTCGCGCGGCGACGCGATGGCCACCTCGCGTGCGTCGACCAGGATCTGGCCCGCGTCGGCGCGGTGGTAGCCATAGAGCACCTTCATCAAGGTGCTCTTACCCGCCCCGTTCTCGCCGCAGATCGAGTGGACCTCGCCGCCCGGCGCGACGATCGAGACATCCCGAAGCGCCTGCACGCCGCCGAAGTTCTTGACGATGTGCCGCATCTCCAGCCGCGGCGGGGCCATGGCGGCGTCGGAACCGGAATCCGTCTCGGGGGGAGAACCCTGGCTCATGGTGTCGTCCGGTATTCGAATGGCGGGGGTTCCGCCGGTCGGAAAGCAGGTCGGGCAGTCTTGTCCGACAGGGCCTTCGCGTCGGGCAAGACCGCCCGACCGACTTGAGGTTGTTTCCTGCCGGGGTCATCCTTCGCCATGGTCGGCCGCCTTCGCCCGGTCCGGCCCATGGTCGAGCCCACATGGTACTCGCAACGCTCGGCAGAAGGTAGGGACTCGGTTCCCCGCCCGCCCGCTTGCGCTCTCTGTCCGCGGCCGAGTTGTCCGGTTACGATGATCCTGGCGGATCGGACCAGGGGAGGTCGTTCGATTCCACGACGAATCGGGCTTCTCGTCGTCTTTTCGTGGGATCTCTTGTTTTTCGCGGTTCCACTCTTCTGATCTCATCCCGTCGGGAGCCGTCGTCCGTGGAAACCGACATCGCCTATTTCGTGACGTATTCCTGCCCCGGCTGCGGCATGGAGCTCGAGGTCGAGCCCACCGGCTGGCGAGGCTGGCGGAAATGCCCGAAATGCGGCACGCCCGCCCTGCCGCCCGAGGCATTCCTCGGCCATCCGTCCGTCCGCCGCCACGTGCGCCCGACCCTCAGCGACGAGATCCTGATCATTGACGATGACGCCTCGACGGTCCAACGCCCTCCCGCGCTTGGCCCCGCCGCTCTGATCCCGCCGCCGCCGTCCCCCGTGCTTTCGACCTTGCGGTTGATCTTTGGCACCGCGCTGATCATCTCGTTGTTGCTGGCACTAATCGCGTATCTCGACGACAACTCCCGCATCCTCGGCATCGCCGGTGTGGTGGCGCTGATCTGTTTCCTGCTGTTGCTCCGCGTCCCCTCCCGGCGCCGCCGCAGCGATTCGATGGGCTGACTGTCATCAACGGCGCAGCTTCGCCTTCGCCCGGTATTCTTTTGAGAATTTCGATCTGATAGTTCAGCTCCGCGATCGCTTCCGGTTCCGCCTCGAGTTTCAATGCATCGGAGATGCCTATCCCCCGCGCAATGTCAGTCGCTCGTCGTGAACAATCCGGATGCGCCCGGACGCCACCTGCTCCGTTCCATCTGACGGGCTCATGGCCCTTCGGCCTGCCGGTTCTTCGCGGTGCGACCACCGGCCCCGTCGAAGACAGAAAGCCGATCACCACCAGCCCGTCGAGGAACGCCGCGACGATTGCCGCCTTCCGCCCGCCTCGTTCGCGCGAGGATTCCGACATGGAGAGCCCCGATCGTGCCGGACAATCAGCCGAACGTGATTGCATCATCGGTGTGGACGCATCTCGCATGCGTAGGCGATCCCCGACGAACTGGTCGAGCCAGAGGTTGCCGGCAGCGACAACTGCCATTCTGGCAGTCGGGACGGTGGCCGATCTCGAAGTAGGGTGACTCAAACTTCTGGAGAAAATAGACTTGCGATCGCTGAAACCGATTGGTACGCCAGTTGCATTCTGGTCTGGGGTCCAGGTCCCCTGACCGACCTGGTTCGCCCCGCCGCACCCACCCGGGTGGCGGGCACGACAATTCTGACGGCAAACCGTCACGAGGCTGAATCGATGGCAACCGCAGCCGCCACCGGCGAACGGCAGGAATTCACGTTCCAGGCCGAGATCAAGCAGCTTCTGCACCTGCTCTCGCACTCGCTGTATCAGAGCCGCGACATCGCACTCCGCGAGCTGATCTCGAACGCGTCCGACGCGCTCGACAAGATGCGTTATGTCTCGCTCACCGACGAATCGCAGCGCGATGCCGGCCCGCTCGAGATCGTGATCGAGGGGCGAGAGGGGGATCTCCAGCTCATCATCAGGGATTCGGGCGTCGGCATGAGCCACGATGAGCTGGTGGCGAACCTCGGCACGATCGCGAGGAGCGGCTCGGCCGAGTTCCTCAAGGCGATGACCGCCGCGTCGAGTGCCGGCGCCAGCTCAGGCTCCAGTTCGGGCTCGGGTCGGCCGGATTTCTCGCTGATCGGCCAGTTCGGGGTCGGGTTCTACTCGGCGTTCATGATCGCCGACAGGGTCCGGGTGCGGACCCGCAGCTACCAGGGCCCGACCGGCTGGGAGTGGGAGTCCGACGGCTCGGGCAGCTTCACTGTGACCCCGGTCGAGGAGAACCTCGCGCGCGGCACCGAGGTGATCCTTCACCTGAAGGAGGACGCCAAGGACTTCGCCTCCTCGTGGCGAATCCGCGAGGTCGTCAGGCGCTTCTCCAGCTTCGTGCCGTACCCGATCCGGCTGGGCGACGGCGGCGAGGTGCTCAATGATCAGAAGCCGATCTGGGTCGAGCCGAAAAGCCAGGTGACCGAGGAGCAATACAATAGCTTCTACCAGCACCTGACCCACCACCCGGACGAGAAGCCGCTGTGGCACCTGCACCTGGCAGCCGACTCGCCCATCCAGTTCCGCGCGATCGTGTACTGCCCGCCGACGAACCTCGAGCGCCTGGGCTTCGCCCGGCTCGAGCACGGCCTGAGCCTCTGTGCCCGCCGGGTGCTGGTTCAGTCCGAATGCCGCGAGCTGGTGCCCGAGTATTTGCGGTTCCTCCGCGGACTGGTGGACTCGGAGGACCTGCCGCTGAACGTCTCGCGCGAGACGCTCCAGGACAACAGCGTGATTCGACGGATCCGCACCTCGATCGTCAAGGGCGTGCTGGATCGGCTCGACAATCTGGCCGAGGAGAACCCCGACGCCTTCCGCGCGTTCTACAGCCAGTTCGGCGCGACGCTCAAGGAGGGCCTGATCGTCGATCAGCCCAACCGCGACCGGATCGCGAAGCTGCTTCGGTTCAGCTCGTCGCGGGGCGACGGGCCCGAGGCCACGGTGTCGCTGGATGAATACATCGCGCGGATGCCCGAGGGGCAGAAGCGAATCTACTACCTGGGCGGGCCCGATTATGCCTCGGTCGCCAAGAGCCCGAACCTCGAGATCTTCCGCCGGCGCGGGATCGAGGTCCTGTTCCTCACCGAGCCGATCGACGAGTTCGCCATCACCGCGCTGATCACCTACCAGGGCAAGACCTTGACGTCGATCGACGCGGCCGAACTGGACCTGCC
>JAKAUH010000094.1 GCA_021818605.1 Planctomycetota bacterium | reverse complement strand
AGAATTTGCCGGGAGGTTCTTGTATTGCGGAGAGGCGGTTGCTAAGTGTGGGTAGATTCGATTCTCTCCAGTCACGGATGCCTTCGTCTCCACGGCCGGAATGTCCCATCCAACGGATCCTCCGTCCCTCGCGGGCGGATTCCTGAAGAGGCTTCGTTCGACATCTGTCCCCGGTGTGCAAGATTCGGAACAATCGGCCGCCGGCGCTCGCTGACATGACGGCTTTCGGCAGGATGGCTTCGCTCTCCAGGCGCGATCGCTCACGATCGGAGCGTGCGCTTCGATCCGGATCGGGCTGCGGCAACTCGACCTCGCGCCGGGGACCGGGTTCTTCCACCGCACGCGATCGCGCCGAACTCCCCACCCACGCTCCAGCAGGCCAGCGAGCTCACACATGACGGACGATCCGTCCCGATCCCATCCCTGACGACATATCTCGCATTCACGTGTCAATAAAACCAAGTATTGCGTGGATTACATTGTTGATGCGAATATCATCTCTCAATTGTTTTTATGCTGTGCCTGATATTTAATTTTCATACTCGGAACCGTCGCTTTTTCATGAGACGTCCGATAGAGCTTGGGGACGGCCCGCCGCGGAGCAGGGGAGTGGGATTCCCTCGCCTGGTGGGATGCGTGATTCTCGGGGAGTGATGCCGATGACGGGCGATGATGCAGGGGAGTACAAGGTCGTGGCGAACCACGAGAGACAGTACTCGATCTGGTTCGCCGATCGAGAGAACCCGCCGGGCTGGGAGGATGCGGGCCTGTCACGCGACATGAAGTTCCGTGCGAAATTCGGACACGAAGTTCCGTCTATTTGAATAGTTCACACGCTTGACAAATGAACAACCGAAGACCGAATCATGTGTGCGATTCACTCCGTCGGCAGGAGCCCCAGGCTCGTCGCGTCGAACTGGGTCAAGGGGCGCCGGCACAGCTCGACGCCGTGGCGCTCGCTGATCACCCACTCCCCGGGCCCCGCGTCGAGATGGACCACCACTGTCTTCCCTCGGTTCACCGTTCCCACATAGATCTTCCCCCCGTAAAACCCAATCTTCCCGCTGCCGTCCACCTGTCTTGCAATCTCCATTCCCGTCACGTGGGCTATGACCGGGTCCATCGACCAGTGGGCACGCTCCCACGCCGCAGCGTAACAACGCCCCGAGTGAATCAGCCCCGGGTACGCTGCCATCCGCGAGGCGCGCCCGGCGTGCGGATAGCATTCCCGCTGCATCCGGTCCTCCTCCTCCATCCGCCGCTGCAGCTCCGCCACCGAGCCGCATCGGTCCGGCTCGGCCCAATTCCAGGCCACCCCCTGGCCCCGCTCCACTACGCCGTTCTCCTGGGGCGTCGCCGGCGGAATCCAGTTCACGACCAGACCCAGCCCGATCAGCCACAACCCCAGCGGCGTCGGCAGGTCGCCGCACGACCCCCACGGTCCGCCGTTGTCGAACTGCAACGTCAGCGGCCGACCCCAGCGGGCGAAGCACTCCCGCAGCTCGGCCTGCACCAGCCCGGCAGGCACCCGGGTGAAATAGCCCTGGGGGGAAAACGCGGCTGTGGAGGGCCGCGCCTGAGCACTCGTCGTTCACCCGGAGCCAGGAGATCATCTCCCCGGTGGCCAGCCGCTTCTGTTCGGCGGCATCGACCTGCCAGACATCATGCGGATGCTCGGCCCGGCGCCGCCCGCGCGGGGCTGAGGCCAGGTCATTGCGGCGGAGCCAGCGCTGGAGCGTGCGGCCCGAGGGGATCGCGACCCCGGTGTTCATCCGATCCAGCTCGATTTGGATGCGGACGGCGCCCCAGCGGGGATGCTGGCGACGGAGATCGAGGACCGCCTCGAGCAGCGGGTGAGCCGGGCCGGGCTGACGGCCGCAGGCGGTGTAGCGGGGGGACAGATCGGCGTCGGGGCCATCAGCGGCCTCCGCCTGGGCGGCGCGTCGGATCAGGTCGCGGACGGTGCTGATGGGCAGATCGAGTCGCCGAGCGATCTCCGGCGGGGAGAACCCGAGCCGGGCCAAGCGAGCGATGGTGAGGCGTTGTGAGAGTTCGGTAGCGCGCGGCATCGAAGGAGTCTCCCGGGACCTCGGACAAAGACGATACCGAGACTCTACCGAAGGACCGAGACGCACGGAACTTCGTGTCCGAATTTCGCACGAAACATTGTGTCGCGTGACAGGGCGCACCGGGTCCGTGCTCGTCCGCCTGCTGGCGCACTGGCCGACCGAGCCGTCGATCGCCGCGGTGATTGCCTCGGTTTCGATCTCGGCAACGGTCGGGATCATCTTCGGTTACTATCCCGCGTGGAAGGACTCGCGGCTCGACCCGATCGAGGCCCTCCGGTCCGAGTGAGCGGGCGGGACGACTGGCGCCGGGACTCTGGCTTTCGTCAGAACTCGCGGGTATAGCCGGCCGTCCAGCCGCCGTCGACCGTGAGGACATGGCCGTTCATGTAGCTGTTCTCGGGATCGGCGAGGAAGAGCGCGGCGACGGCGATCTCGCGCGTCTCGCCCGGCCGGCCCAGTGGGACGTGCGCGAGCATCTGCTTGACCGAGTCGTGAAAGAGCCCGCCCTCACCGTAGAACAGCTTCCGGGTCCCCTCGGTGAGCGTCGAGCCCGGCGCGATGCCGTTGACCAGAATCCCGTGCGGCGCGAGCTCCAGGGCCATGGCTTTCGTGAGGTTCACCACCCCGGCCTTCGCCGCCACGAACGCGCACTGCAGCCGCAACGGCACCAGGCCGGCGATCGACGCGATGTTGATGATCCGACCCGAACCCTGGGCCCGCATCACCCGCGCGGCAAACCGGCTGACCTCGTAAAGACCGGTCAGGTCGACCGACAGGATACGGTCCCACTCGTCGCGCGGGAACTCGTCGATCGTCACCCGGTGGGCCATCGTGTTCACACCGGCATTGTTGACCGCGACGTCGAGCCGGCCGCATTCGTCCACGATTCGTCCGACTGCCGCCTCGATCGCGGCCGAGTCGGTGACGTCCAGGCCGAAGCCCAGCGCCCCCGAGATGCCCGAGGCCGCCTCGCGCGCCCCGGCATCGTCCACATCGGTGTAAACAACCCGTCCGCCGTTCTCCGCGAACGCATCGGCGATCGCTCGCCCGATCCCGCGCGCCGCCCCCGTCACCAGGCACACTTTTCCCGCCAGATCGCATCGCATCGTCGTGTCTCCTTTGCCGGGAATGTAGCACCGCCGGCCAATCGAGGCGAGGGGGCATCGGCGACATCCTGTGATCCACGTCGCAACCCAACTGACCGACCGATCCGACGAAGAATGGGACACTCCTCGCCGAACACCACCTGGCTGAGGCTCGGCCCATGCGGATCGGTACGTGCCCCGAAGGGGCAAAACACACCAGCCCTGGGCACCACCCCGGGACTCCGTCGCCTACCCCCCATTCGAGCCCTGAAAGTGCGACACATGGGTCGCTCAGCGCCTCCCTTTTCGCGCCCTTTCAGAACTTCTTCCTCGGAG
>JAKAUH010000798.1 GCA_021818605.1 Planctomycetota bacterium | reverse complement strand
CCGGCAGCGGGAGCAGACGGCAAGGCAGACGTGGCGAAGCTGGCCGACTCGATCGCGGGGGGCCTGGTTAGCCGGCTGGTTCGCGTGCAGCTCGTGAAGGGTCCGCGCCATAAAGGGAAGCTCACGTACAAGCTGCGGTTCCAGAACGCGTCGCCGCTGCGGCTCAACGGCGTGGCAGTGGTGGGCGAGGAGAGCAAGCCGGATGTAGCGCCGCGAGTGCTGATGGGGATCAGCGTGCCGCCGCGGCGGAGCATGTCGGTCCCGGCCAGTGAGCCGGTTATCAGGGACCTGGGCCTGCGTAAGGGCATCCGCGTCACGGCCATGGACCTGAGCGGCCTGTGAGCGGCGGCCGATCCCTGGCGGTCCTACCTGGAGGTTGAGCGAATTGCAGATGGGTGGCTCACGGAGGGACCGAGGTGTGCCAGTCCCATCCGGTCAGGTCCGGTGTCGGAGGCGGCTCCGTCCGCTGATCCGGTCTCATCCGGCCCGCTGGGTCGGGGGCGGAGCCCTTTCCTACAGAAGTCCGGGCCGGCGGACGGAGTACGATCGGAGGCGGGGCCGGTCCGGCTTACCTACGCCTCTCGCCTGGGAGCGATCCAACGGCGATGCGCTCTTAGATGCCGCGCCGGGCTATCCGTGCGCGGTTGAGCCCGCAAAAGTTCACGCGGCCGGGATCTGCCCGAACCTTGGTTTTCCCGGGAACAAATACCCGCGCCGACCCTTTATGATCGTAGAGGACCGCGGCCTGGGCTACGCTCTCGGGGCGAGCGGCCGCGGCCGGTCGATCGATTGAGGGGCAAATGCCGTGCTCCGTGAGCTCCAGTTGCTCCATTCCGTCGGGACCGTGGCGGGCCTGTCTGACCGAGCACTCATCGAGTCCTTTCGCTCCGGCAATCGCGAGGGCGACCTACCTCGGGCCGAGGCGGCGCTCGGCGCCCTGGTCGAGCGCCACGCCCCGATGGTCTGGAGCGTCTGCCGCGCGGTGGCCGGCGGCGTCCAGGACGCCGAGGACGCGTTCCAGACGACGTTTCTGATCCTGGTCCGCAAGGCCGGGTCGGTTCGGGTCGAGGAGACGCTTGGACCCTGGCTACACGTCGTCGCCTACCGCACGGCGCTCGCAGTGCGAGCGACGACCGCGCGCCGACGCCAGGCCGAGGAACGTGCGGCGGCCCGTCGTGGTGAGGCGGCCATCACCGATGACCCGGCCTCGACATCCGACCGGCCCGAGATCCCGCACGCGGCGGTCCACGCCGAGATCCTGCGGCTGCCTGAACGGTTCCGGGCTGTCGTGGTCCTCTGCGACCTGGAGGGCCTGAGCTACCACGAGGCAGCCCGGCGGCTGGACGTGCCGCTGGGCACCGTCCAGAGTCGCCTGGCGCGGGCGAGGGCCAGGCTGCGCCGGGCGCTGGATTCTCGCGGGATCGAGGCGGACGATTCGACCTTTGGGTTGGTGCTCAATGCGAGCCTCCCGGCCTCACTGACCCGGCGGACGAGCCGCCTCGGCGCGTTGATCTCGGCGGATCCGGCGTCCATCCCGGCCGAACTGACGGCTCCGATCCGCGACGGCATTCGTTCGTGCTCGGGGATCGGCTGGAGGCAGGCCCTGGCCGCGTCGCTGGGCGGCGCCGCCCTCGTCGGCGGCTGCCTGCTGTACGCCAGCTCGGTGCCACAGGAACCGGCCCCGCCGCCCGTCCAGCAGCCGCCGGCCCGGCCGGCGAAGGTCGAGAAGCCGGCCGGAATCCCGGCCCCGCAGAAGCTGAAGATCGCGTCGGGCAAGGGAAAGACCGTGCTTTATACCCTCGATGCCGAGGGGAAGCGGATACCCGTTCTGGCCGACGAGCCGAAAGGACCGTGGCGCACCGTGGAGCACGAGCTGCACTGGGCCGTCGTCACGGGAATCCTCGATCACGAGGGCATCAACAAGGCCCTTGTCCAGGTTGGTCTTGCACCTCCCCGGCTCGCTCGTGAGCTGTACGCTCGCATGGAGCTGGAGCGGCAGGTGCGCGAGGAGGACGGGGCCTGGTCCACGTGGGAGGAGATGGACATGATGCCGACCCTCGAGATTCTCGACCGGTTGGCCAGTGAGGCGGTGGGACGTGTCGACGCGAAGCACCGCGTGGTGCCGTTGGAGCGGATCGACGCGAAGTTCCGCCTGGAGAACCTGGTCGACCCGCTGCCCTGGCTGACCAGCGGCCGGTTCGAGGGTGTCCACGTGGACGAAACGCTGCTACTTCAGGCGAAGCCGGGGCCGACCCAGGCCCCAGAAAGCCGGACCAGCCCGGCTCCCGGCGACTGGGTGTCATCCCTGATGTTCCGCACGTTCGACTTTTCGGCCCTGCCCGGGCAGACCTATCGCTATCGCGCGCGGGTGGTGCTCTTCAATCCGGCGTACCCCAAAACGAAGCGCGGAGGCAAGTTCGTGTTCAGCCCCTGGAGCGAGCCGACCGGGGCCGTCACAATCCCCTGAGCGAACCCCACTCAATGGAACGCCATGATGTCCTCGGCCTGGGTCGCCGGGCCTTCCTGGCTGGCGATGCGGTGCCAGGCGCGCCAGGCGCGGTCGAGCTCGCGGACGTTGGAGAGCTGGTAATGCACTCGGGTTGAGGTGTCCCAGCCGTTCTTCATCCCGTCGCGGACGAATTCGAGGAACCGAGGGCGGCCGCCCATCTCGATCAGGAACCGCGAGATCGAATACCCCTGGCCGTAGAAACCCATCAGGTCCCTGGGATAATTCTCGACCACGAACAGCCGGGCCAGCGGCAGCTCGCCGCGGCGAGCGAACAGGTCGACGGCGATCCGGTCGTGCCGCCGGCGCTCGACCAGGTCCTCGCTGAGCAGCGAGGCGCCCTCATCGGCCCAGCGCGGCATCGGGCCGCCGAAATACGCCGCGAAGATTGTGTGCGTCACCTCGTGCGGCAGCGCCGAGGCCAGGATACGGTCGAGCCGCCCCTCCACGGTCATCGACTGGTCGGTCACCCGCCCCCGGTGGAACCCGAAGGACGTCAGGCCGCCGGCCTCGCCAGCGGTCAGCCGGACACGGATCGGGCACGGCGACTTCCAGTCGGGCAACTCGTGCCCCAGCCACGCGCGGGCGATCGTCGAGCGGCAGAGCTCGGCGTGCTCGGCCACCTGGCGCGCCACGTCCGGCGACCGCGCCTCGACGACGAAGTTGGTCGACCGATAGGACGCCCCGCCCAGGAACGGCAGGATCAGGACCAGAACCAGCCCCAGCGGAGCCCAGGCTCGCCGGGATACCCGCCGCGTACGACGATTCTCACGATGAGCATCCATGCTCCGTACTCCCTCGTGTCCACAGCCTCGGTCCTTGAGACGGACGAGAACCTTACCAGAACTTGAGTCTTTTGTCGCCCCAACTTTCGGGATTGCGGGATTCCTGGGTGTAAGACACACTTCGCAGGCCCTGCCGGGCTTGTTATGATGTCAAGGCAACTTTCCTATTTTCTCTCGCTCCCTAAGTTCATGGAGGGACTCAC
>JAKAUH010001113.1 GCA_021818605.1 Planctomycetota bacterium | reverse complement strand
ACCTCGAGAGCGTGACGAAACTCAGCGAATTCCTCCGGGAAATCGGCAAGGCAGGCGAGAAGACCACAGAAGCTCGGATCAGGCAGGAATGCATGAGGTGCCACGTCGCGGAATCGGTCCGGTGGAGCGAGCACCTCACGCAAAAGATCCATTCGGCGATCGAGAAAACGCCGACCGGCCGGTTTACGATCCAGATGGTCCACGCCCCCTCCGAGTGCGAGGTCCAGAGTGTTTACGTGAAGGAGGGCCAGGAGGTGAAGAAGGGCGCGCCGCTCGTCGAGGTGGTCTGCCCCAATCTGGCGTCGGCGAAGAACGAGTTCGAGCTGGCCCAGCTTCAGTGGACGCATGACCGGAAGATTCTGGACTACAAGGCCCCCCTGGCGAAGCTGAACACGATACCGCAGCAGCAGGGACTGGACGCCGAGAACGCCGAGGCGCACAGCCGGCTGAAGATGAAACAGGCTCGCGATACCCTCGTGATCTTCGGCCTGACCGACGAGGACATCGCCCACATCGCGAAGGAGGAAGGCCTGGACCGGGCCAGGTTCACCCTCCGTTCGCCGATCGACGGCAAGGTGACCTCCGTCGACGCGACCACGGCAAGGTCCTATCATCGAGGGGATTGCCTGATCCAGGTCGCCGGGAGCGCGGACCCGAAGGACCAGAAGCGTTGAACGGTCCTCCCGACCTGCGTCCTCGCACCCGATTCGACCGTCTCATCAAGGAGCCTCCACCTTGTTCGCATCCCTGATCATCGCCGGATCGTTCGTGTGCGCCGGGACCCCATCGAGCCCGCTGGCTGACATCGGCCCGGCGCCTCGGACCGTCCTGATGGACGCCGCGGGCGGAACTTTCGACCTGGCCTCGCTTAAGGGCAAGGTCGTGCTGGTCTCGTTCGTCTACACCACCTGCACGGGCACGTGCCCCGGCACCACCCAGGCGATGGTCCGGGTGCGCAAGACCCTCGACGAAGCCCACCTGTGGGGCGACTCGGTGGGCTTTGTCTCGATCACGCTGGATCCCCGCCGCGACACGGCCGACACCCTCCGCCAGTACGCCCGGGTGTTCCGCGCCAACGATCCCTCGTGGCACTTCCTAACCGGCCCGCCCGATAAGGTCGCCGCCGTGATCGCCGCCTGGGACATGTGGGTCAAGGAATTGCCCAACGGCGCACTCGATCACCCGTCGCGCGTGTTTTTGCTCGACCCGCGCGGCCACCAGCGCGAGATTTACAACCTCGAATTCCTCAAGCCTGACGCCGTCCTTCGGGACGTCCGCTGGCTGCTCGACGAGTCGTCATCGCCGCCCGCGTCGAGGCCGAGGTAGGCTCCCAATCCCCAGGTAGGCATCGAGCAGCCGGCCGGCGATATCCTGCTGGCCGAGGGCGTTGGGATGGAAGGTGCCATCCGGGTTCCCTTGCATCGCGAGCGACTGGGGCAAGGTGCGAATCCACGGCGAGCTCGAGGGATATCCGTGGGTGCGGAAGTCGGCCGTGATGCCGGACACCAGCGTCCAGCCGTGGCGCCGGGCCGCGACGGCGATTCGACGGTCGAGCGGGGCAATGAATTGCTGGGAGATGAGCCGCGCGTCGGCCCGGCTGACGAGCGGCAGGCCCGTCGGGCCGAGCACCGTCCCGAACTGCCCGCGCTGGTTGCGGGTGACATCGGGATACGGAGTGATCAGCACGTTCGTCGGGTCCAGCGGCCGGATCGCGGCGGCCAGCCTGGCGAACTGCGCCGGCAACCGCGCGAGGCGGGCATCCACCTGCGAGACGATCGCCCCGCGCGTCGGCGAGCCCGTGAGCGTGTTGGAAACGACCTGCTCCACCAGCCGCGAGATCCCGACGGTGTTGGCGCCGAGGCTCACCGTCAGCACGTCGATGTGCTGCGTGCCGATGATCTGCCGCAGCTCGTCGATCTGCGCGGGGAGCTGGACGCTCGGATTCGCGATGCTCGGCATCGGTCCGAGCACTCCAGTCGGGATCGAGGCGCCCGAGTCGGCCACCGAGACGAACGTCACGGCCTCGTGCGGGTTCGCCTGCTGGAGCTGATCCGCGAACTCGGCCGGGCCGGAGATCGTCGAGCGGTGAGCATTCGCGTTCTCGGCGTTCATCGCAGGGCTGGGCGAATAGGCCCACTGCGGGGCGGTCGGCGAGGCGACGACCGGATTCCCCTCGCCCGACGCGTACGAGTCGCCGATCGCCACGATCAGCACGTCCTTCACATTGATGAACGTGGTCTCGACCTGCGGGCCGGTCGCGCCGGCAAGGTTCGTCGCCGTGAGCTGGACCGTGTACGAGCCTTGCGGCAGGCTGAGGCTCGGGTCCTCGCCGGTGAGCGTCTGCGAGAACCCGCCGGCGCCGGTGATCGTCCAGGCGAATGCGGTTGACGGCTGAATTCCGGCGGAATGCGAAGCGTCGAGGTTCACCGCATACCCGCCCGGCGGGATGACGTACCCCGAGGTGTTAGGCAGGTCGGGCACGCCCCCGTGCGCCGGGTCGGACACGATCCGAGGGGCCATCGACCAGTCGATCACCGCCGCCGAGCTGGGCAGCGCGCGGTCCTCCAGCGGCTCGAAGCTCGCGCAGATGCGACGACTGGCCGGTTGCCGTCGTCCCCTGCTCGTTAGTCGCCGATCGTCTTGAATCGGCTGGTCGCGGTGCGGGGTGGGCATTCGGGATCCAGCGGGTTGCAGGTGTCGGGAGAGACATCATCGCCGGTAACGCCGGTGCGCGGACCGTGCCTGTGACGCGACCGGCAAGTGTAACATGCGGCCAGACGTCGGAAAACCGGGCCGAAAGGAGGCGCGGGACCAGCCGAGGCGCGGTGTCGCATCGACTGACCCGGTAGGATAGGGTCGGTTCTGTCAAGCAGCACCGACGTCGGAGGCCCGCGGTTGGCCGCCGCGTTCGGCGTGCGGGGGTGATCCAGGCGGAGGAAGTCGCGCGATGGGCTCGACCGGGAAGGTTGCAATCGTGACAGGCGCGGGGTCGGGGATCGGACGAGCGTCGGCGCTGGCGCTCGTGGCGGCAGGATACAACCTCGCCCTGGCGGGACGACGCGCCGATGCGCTTGAACTAACCGCCGCGAAGGCCAGTCAGTCAGGCTCGGGCCAGGCTCTGGCTGTGCCGACGAACGTGGCTGATGAGGCTTCGGTCCGCTCGCTTTTTGAACAAACCATCCGAGCCTTCGGCCGGGTGGACCTGCTGTTCAATAACGCCGGGACCGGTGCGCCGCCGGTCCCCATCGAGGAACTCAGCTTCGAGCAGTGGCGGCGGGTGGTCGATGTCAACCTGACCGGGGCGTTTCTCTGCACCCGCGAGGCGTTCCGCGTGATGAAGGGCCAGGATCCGCGGGGCGGGCGGATCATCAACAACGGCTCGATCTCGGCGCACACGCCGCGGCCGAACTCATCCCCCTACACGGCGACCAAGCACGCGATCACCGGGCTCACGAAGTCGACCGCGCTCGACGGTCGGAGATACAACATCGCGTGCGGCCAGATCGACATCGGCAACGCGGCGACCGAGATGACCGCGCGGATGAAGGACGGCGTCCTCCAGGCGAATGGCTCGGTCTCGCCCGAGCCGACCATGGACGTCGAGCACGTCGCGCGGGCGGTGCTCTACATGGCCGGCCTGCCGCTTGACGCAAACGTCCTGTTCATGACGGTTATGGCCACCGAGATGCCGTTCGTCGGCCGCGGGTGATCGGCGGCTCGGCCGCTCAGACCCCGTCGAGCAAGAATGCCGAACCTCCTTTCATGCCGGCGTCATAGATATTACCGCTTGTCCTCGCCCAGCAGGTGCTGGCTCGACTGAAGAATCCGGTGCTGGCGCGACCTCGACGCCCGGCCCTCCGGGGTGGCCTGCGACTGGGCCTTCAGGTCGTCGAGGTTCGCCTGGCAGAAGGGGCACTCGACGACCTCGATGTGGAAACGGTAGTAGTCGGCCAGCTCGGGATCGAGCGCGTCGAGCAACAGGCTGCCGAGTTGCTGGCGGCTGGGGCACGTCAGCCGGGCGCGGTGCCAGATGGCGCCCAGGGTGTGGAGCTGGGCATCGCCGCGGTTCTGGCGGACATCCTCGAGCCGGGCGCGCAGCTCGGCCGAGTCGCGCAGGGCCTTCTCAACGCGGGCTGAGTTCTCGGCGCTCAGCGCGTCGGCCAGGTACTGGCGGAGCATCTCGTCGTCGATGGACACCGGCTCGGGATGCCTGCGATCGGGTTCGTCGCTCATCGTCGCTCAGCCTCCGCCCAGCTCGTCGAACGACAGCCCGGCGCGCCGGGCCATCTCCTTGAGCCGGGAGACCGTCTGGAACTTGTAACTGGCCACGGCCTGCTCGGTGAGGTTCAGATGCCGGGCGACGTCCTTGTTGGCCCAGCCCTTGACGATCAGGAGCTCCATGCACTGCAAGCGGTCGTAGTCGCCCCGGGCCAGCCACTCGCCGACAAGCTGGCCGAGCGAATCGGTCAGCATCCGCTCCTCGGCGCGCTGGCGCTCGCCGCTGCGCGCGATGCTCGACGCCGCCCGGCCGTCGCCGGCGACCTCCTCGAGCGGGCGGCCGTGATCGTCCGAGCCGAACTGGTCAATCGGCCGGCGCCCCTGCTTGCGCAGGTGATCGGTCAGCTTGTGCGCGGCGATCGAGAAGAGGTAAGCCTCGATGTCCCGCTTCTCGTCATAATGCGGCAGGCTGGTCAGGAAGCCGATGAACGTCTCCTGCACCACATCCTCGCTCGCGGCCCGGTCGCGCAGCCGGCTATCGATGAACGCCAGCAATCGACCCTCGAATCGCTCGATGAGCTGGCGCCAGGCGCCGGCATCACCCGCGCGAACCTGCCGGACCAGGAGGACGTCGGTTTCTGTCGCTGCCATCGGTTCGGCTGGCCCCAGGGACGGAACGGGTCTGGGACGGGATCGTCATCCCCCCTCATGAGACAATTGTAATCGTGTCCCCGGCCGCTTGCCTATCCTCAGATCGCCCCCGGGACGGTGCGGTGCGGTGCGGTGAGTGCACTCTCCTCACGCCGGCTGCCTCGCCGCCTCATCCCCCGGGTTGTCCATCGCCTGCGAGTAATCCACCCTGACAAACTGCGTCTCTGGCCAGCGGGCCATGCGGAACGACCGGAACAGCCAGACGCCGACGGGCGCCAGCAGCAGCAGGACGACGGCCCAGATCGCCTTGTCATGCCGGCCGGGCAGCTCGTCGTCGCGCAGGCCCATCAGGAACACGAACTCGTTGCACCAGTTCCGCACGAACCAGACAAGGACGGCGAACATCAGGACCAGGAACGCCCCCCCCCCTCGACGGGCCAGGCGGCCCGGCGAAGGCGACGAGCAATAGCGCCGCGATGACGACCATCGCGTTCAGCTGCCAGAGGTGGAACTGCGGCGCCCAGGGGCCATTTCCAATCCGACGGGCCCACTCGCGAGAGCCGAGGCTGGCCACGTAGTAAAGCAGGGCCAGACCGCCGACCACCAGGGCCGGAGGGATGATCAGGTTGCAAAGGAATTCGAGCAGCATGATTCCCCCACACGGCGATCTCACTGTCACGCCACCAGCCGGTAGACGATCACCCCCGCGGCGCCCACGCCCGCGGCCGCCAGCAACCGCAGGCGGTTGGTGTAATATCCCCTGGTCGCCTCATCAGCGCGGATGTAGCCCGAGATCGCCGCCAGGCAGATCAGGACGAAGCCCAGCGAGCCGCCGAGTGTGAAGAGACGGTGGCGGACCAGCTCGCGATTGTAGGCGTCGACCAACTCGGCACGATGGCGGGGGGAGAAGTCCGCGGTCAACCTGGCCCGGTAGAACGGGCCCTCGTCCTTGAACGTCGGGCTGACGTAGGGCTCGATCGCGGTCCTGACGATCATCGACACGACCAGCCGGTCTGGTGGTGTCCACCCCGGCCGATTGCCGCCAATCTGCCGGCCGTCGGGCCCGAACGACCGCACGAAGCGCGCCGAGGCGACATCCGGCTCGAGCCATTCGGCGATCTTCGTCCGGAGCGCGTTGAGTGCATCGGTCCGGGCGCGGTCCTCGGTCACGCAGACCTGTCCCGTCACTGTGCGGTAATGCTGGTCCCCGGCGGCGTGCGAGCTCGCGACGGCAAGGACCGGCGTCCGCGCCGGGACGGGCGGTCGAATCTCGGCCTCAGTGACCCGGGTCCCCGGCACGATCCGGACCGGCAGCCCCTCGGCGTCCTCGCTGGCGGCGACGGGCGTCGGCGCGGGCGGAGGCGGAGGAGGTGGTGGCGGCGGCAGGACGGATGACGATCCCTCGCGGCCGGCTAGCTCGTCCCTGACCTCGCGATAGGCCTGGCGCATCTCGTCGCGGGCTTCGCGGTAGGCCTGGCGCATCTCGTCGCGCGCCTCATGCCATGCCTGGCGGAACTCGCGGCCGGCGTCGTGCATGGCCCGACGCGCCTCGGCGACGGCCTGCTCGGCCTGCCGGCGCGCCTCGGCTCCCGCTCCGGGGCCCGCGGGGCGGCCATGCGGATGGCCGGCATACTGCCAGTTCTCGGCGGGGATCGGCCGCGGATGCCGGTGGTGCATCGCCCGGATGGCCGCGATCGTCATGAGGCCCAGAATCAGGTAAAGGAAGAGGCGTTTCATCGTTTGAAATCCGTGTTGGCTGTCCGGGTGGCCGGTCTCACTCGCCACTAGCCGCTAACCACGTCTGGAGGCACTCGCCACGACTCGAACCATCCCGCCTCAGGCCGTCTTCTTCCGGGCCCTGAGATATTTCGCATAGGCCGACGCCGCCTCGTCCCACGGGCTGACGATCTGGACGGCCGTCGCGATCATGGCGGCGATGGCCAGCTCATCCTGCCGCTGATACGGCCAGAGCGGGATGAGCACGGCCGAGGCCACCGCGGTCCAGAGGACCGTCCGCAGCCGGAACCGCGACGGGCGATCCCGCACGGTCCGCGGCGCCCAGCCCGCCATCACGGCGAAGAGCGCCGCGAAGTACCAGGGCATCAACTGCTGCGACCGGTTGAAGAACTCGTGCTGGACGTCCAGGTCGAGCTTGAGGATCCGCGCCAGGTAGAGCCCGGCGGCTCCGGTGAGCCAGCCGGCGGTCGCGGCGATCAGCCGGCGGCCGAAGCGGTCGATCTTGAGCGTCTCCAGGGCCCGCGCGGGGATCAGGGCCGCCCAGGTCCCCAGCAGGGCCATGAGGAACAGGAAAGCCGCCTGCTGCGGCTGCTGGGTCGGGTCGATCTCCAGGGCCATCGTCGCGGGGAACGTCAACAGCGCGACCAGCGGCGCGGCCCAGAGCATCGACGAGGTCAGTTCCGCAAATCGCACCCGCCCGCTCGGCGTTACCGGTGGCTCCGGCGGCGTCGGCGCGAGCGCCGCGACCGAAGCGACCGGCCGGCGAGGCGGCGTTCGCGGGGCCGACGGGCGGCGCGGCTGCGCCGGCCTTGGCGTGTAGGATGCCGGAGCCACCCGGGCCCCCGGCCGGGCCGTCGCCCGCCACGCCTGCCAGTTGGCCCGGAGGTGCTGCGCCAGCGTTGCACCCTGGCGGCGCGGCGGCCGGGTCTCGGGCCCGATGTAGAACACCGGCTCCTCGGCCTCGATCCGCAGCACGTCGTCCTCGGGCGGCGATGCCGGCCGGCCCCTGCCCGCGCCCGCGCTCGCTCCAGCGCCCGCCCCGGCCGCGCGGGCCTCGCCGATGATCCGGACCTCGGGCTCCCTCGGCGCATCGCCGGGCGGCAGCAGGTCATACAGCCGGGTCGGCCGCGCGTTCGGGTCCTTCGCCAGCGCCCGGCCCACGATCGTGCGATACGGTTCGGCCAGTCGCGACAGGTCGGGACGCGCCGTCAGGTGCTTCATCAGCACCTCGTTCACCGTCTCCCCCTCGAACGGCACCCGACCGGTCAGCATCTCGTACAGGATCACCCCCATCGCGTAGACGTCGATCGGCTTGTGGTACTTGCCCGATCCGATCTCGGGCGCCATGTAGTGGCACGTCCCGATGCTCTCGGAGTGCTCGGTCGCCTGGCCGGGCGTCATCTGCTTGGCCAGGCCGTAGTCGCCGATCTTGACGATCCCCTCTTCCATGAAGAGGTTCGCCGGCTTGAGATCCCGGTGGACGATCCCGTGGTCGTGCAGGTACGCCACACCCTCGACCAACCCCTTGAGCCAGTGGCGGATCTCGGCCTCGGGCATGCCATTGGGGTATTGCTTGAGCACGTTCGCCAGGCTGAGACCGGCCACGTACTCCATCACCACGAACGTGTCGCCCTCGTCGTTGGACTTCAGGTCGAAGATCGTCAACAGGTTGGGGCACTTCAGATTCATGCAGTCCGTGACCCCGCGCCGCTCGACCTCGAGGTTGCGCAGGATCAGCTTGAGCGCGACCTCCTTGCCCGAGTCGGAGGTCGCGTAATAGACCTCGCCGAAGCCGCCGCGCCCGATGGCCCGCTTGATCGTATATCCATCCAGGGGCCGCGAGCCCGAGCCAAAGGTGTACCGTCCGCCGGCCTGGGGCGTGGGATTGGCTTGTCGCATGTCTGAAAGTCCCGCGGGCCGCTGCGGCCCCGATTCCATCCGATCGCCATCCGAATCCTGGGGCTCGTACACGACGGTTTCTTGCATGGGAGATTCCACGTCAGGTAGTCGTTCGGCCGTCGTTGGCATTGGTGATACCCCAGTCCTGAGTGCTCAGTTTTCCGTCTTCAGTTTTCCGTTTGGATTCCGCAGACTCGTCGTTTGTGGCCGGTCGAGATCGACATCACGATGCCGGATACGGACGGACGGGGATTCGCGGATCGGGGCCGAGGATTTCGGGAATCTTGCGGATCAGCGGCCAGGCCCCAACGTGCTGGCAACAGGATCATGGCCGTTCGGAATCCCGACTGACACGGAGAACGGGAAAACTAGACAATCGGCTCCAGGCTGAACGAGAATCCGTCGCCCAGGACGCTCGAGCGAGCGGTCAGCGGGGCGCGGGCCGCGCAGGTCTTACCGTCGACGTCGAAGGCGCCCGGGGCGCGGCACCAAAGGGTGCCCGCCTGGCGATAGAGGACAACCGGGTGCTCGAGCGCCGGGGCCGGGATATGCGCCTGGGCCGCGGCGCCCACGATGCAGGTCTCGGCCATGAGCAGGACTCCGTCCACGGCCAGCGGGAGCCGGTGCCGGCTGACGATCGCCAGCCGGGCCGTGGCGCTGACCGGGCTCGGCTGGCGAAACTCCAGCTCGACGGTCGAGCCCAGCCGGATCACGTCGCCGTCGCGGAGCACGACCTGTCCGTCCACGCGCTTACCATTCACGAACGAGGCCTGGTGCGCCTCGAGCAGATACCCCTCGCCATTGCGCACGAGTGTGGCGTGCTGCCGCGACAGGTCACCCATGAGCGGGATATCCGCGCGGCTGTCGGAGCCGGACCGGCCCAGGACGATCCGGTCGTCCATGCAGACCAGATAGCCGCCGACGCCGTCGACCCACAGGAGGAACCGCCCCTTCGGCCCGTCGGCCTCGGCGCGTGGCGCCGGCCTGGCGGGTAACGGGCCCATGCGGGGCGCAGCCGGCCTCCACGGTGCCCGCGGCGCCGCGGCCGCCGCCGGCGCCGCGCCGGCTCCTGGCGACGCGTCGCCGATCCAGAAGATGCCATCGCCATTGGCGGCACCGGCCGCAGGCGCCGGCGCCGGCACGGGCACGGGTCGCTCGCGTTCGGCAGATGCCGCGGCGGGTCCGCGCCCGCGATCGCGCTCGAGCTCGCGCGGCTCGCGCCGGGCGGATCCGGCGACGGGCTGGTGACCGAGCGGACCGCGGGCGGCCCACTGCGCGGCGGCGGCCGGGCTGATCGCGGCGATCTGCTGCCAGGCCCGCGACCGGGCCTGCCGCGCCGCCGGATGCTCGGGGATCGACGCCAGCACGGCCTCGGCCGCCGTGAGAATCGCCGGCCACTTGCCCTCGGAGAGGGCCGTGTAAAGCGCCTCGATCTGGGAGGCCGCGGCCTTCTGCCGCGCCTCAAGCTCTAGCTTCGCCGTGGCCACGGCCTGCTGGGCACCGGACGCCCCGGCGCCGGCGGCCAGCCGCTCGGCCCGGTCGAGCTGCTCGTGCGCCCGACCGAACTCACCCCGCCGGCCTTCGGCCAGCCCGATCTGCCACGCCTCGGCGATCTCGCGAGTGCGCCGCAGCGCCGGACCGCTGACCTTGTGCCGGGCGAGGTGCTCGATCCGCTCCAGCGCCCGGGCCGGATCGCCCGAGTCCAGGTCGGCCCGCACCTCGTCGGCCACGCGGTCGGCCAGGCTGAGCCTCGCCGCCGCCAGCGAGTCCGGCGGCGCTCCAACCCGCTCGGCCAGATCTAGATCATCGATGGCGCCGTTCAGGTCATCAACCGCCCCGCGGCGGGTCGCCCGTGCGATCAGCTCCAGCGCCAGGCGGCCGCGGAACTGGACCGCGTGGTGGTGGTCGGCGACGTCGGGGCGGTTGGCCAGGGCCAGCGCCTCCTCGAACCGCCCCACTCGCGCGGCCTCTTCCGCCTGCCGCAAAACCATTCGCCATTGTCCCAGCATGGTGGATTCGCCGCCTGGGGTGACCATGGGGATTCGACTCTCCGACATTCTACGCTCGGCCAGGGCGAGGGTCACCGGGCCAGGGGTCGCGGCCCGGGCGGGACGGGCCGACCGGGGAGGATGGGATTCCCCCTCACCGGCCCGCCCACGCCCGTCCACCGCCTTGAACCCGTCCCGATTTGACGCAACTCGCATCCTCACAGGCTCTTGTTGCCGGTCTTCGACGCCGGGGCCGGACCGAACTTGGCCTCGACCTCCTTCAGCACGTCGCGTGCGGGATCGGCGCAGGTCGCCTTGCCCTCGATGTCGCCATACTTCTGGTCGATGGCGATCCGGTGGGACATGACGTCCAGCTTCTCCTCCAGGCCGGCGACCGCCTCCCTGGCCCTCGACAGCGCGCTGCTGTCGAAGTTGAACTCGCTGTCTTCCTGCGAGGCCTCGATCGACTGGAGCCGCGCCTCGATCTTCGCCAGGCGGGTCAGCAGCATCGAGCGCTGGGTCCGCAGGCTGTCGAGCTTGTCATGCGCTGCGGTGATCATCTGCTGCTTGGCCCTCAGCAGCTCCTGCTTCTCGGTCAGGACCGCCTCGGTCGCCCTGTACTGATCCAGGCGATTCTCGAGCCGCGCCTTGACCACGTCGGCCGAGCCGTCGGCATAAGCCGTCAAGCGATAGTCGCCGCTCCTGAGCTGGGCGGCCAGGCCCTCGATCGTGGACTTCTGCTGGGTCAGGCTGGCCTGGACCTCGCCGATTTCCTTCTGGAGCCGCTCGGCGGCCACCTCGGCGCGGGCCAGCGTCTCCTTGTTCTGGTTGAACGCCGGCTGGAGGCTGGCGATCTCGTTCCGCGCCCGGTCGATCTCGAAGCGGGGATCGATCGAGTCCTTGGCCGACTGCCGCATCCGGTTGAACGCGGTCTTCACGTAGCTCGGCGCGGAGGTGCCGAACACCAGGAACAAGGTCCCCGCGCCCAGCGCCGCACCCAGCAACCCTCTCTTGACCATCGAGCACACCATGCTGAAGTTCTCCTGTTTGCCCGGAACCCCTGGATTTTGGTTGGTCTCGTCGCTCCCGGCGACAGGTCCGGGAGGCTACTGGGACAGGATCCACCGCATCACACAGGTTCTTCGCGTCGGCGGGGGCAAATATTATGGAAACCAGGCCGGGCGATCGCGGGTGCAGCGGGACGTGACCGAACGCCGTGAGATGGGGGGTGGTTGATGGCTCAGGCTGATGGATCGGTCTTCCGATAAGGGCGACACCGGGATGGCGAAAGTGTGAGATTCCGCATGCTCCCACAGCGAATGCCGGCTTCGGCCGATTTACCTCTCACGATTTTCCCATAAACCCTTTCACCAAAACGTTCAAGCGAGGGGACGCGATTCCCGGTGGTTCGCGATGAGGTCACAATGAGCGACGCCCCGAATTCCTTCCGATACAGATGGATCCGCATGCTCCGGGGGATGGTGCGCGTCGGGCTGGGTACGGCTCTCCTCGCCGTCGTCCCGGCGTTCGCCGCGACAATCGGGCCGCTCGACTGGGCCCCCTGGCGGCGGATGGGCCTCGGCTGGCGGTTCTGGATGGGGCTAGGTGCGTATGGCCAGGGGCTGGCGTTGGGCTCGCTGATCGGATGCGCGGTGCTCGCTACGTTCGGTCGAGCGTCCGCGCTGTTCCGGCCGGGGGAACTCCAGTGGTACGCCTGGCTCAGCCTGGCGACAATCGTCCTGGATCTGTTTGTTCCGGCGATCGCGGCGTTATAGGCTTGTGGTCCCACCTGACTACTACAGCAGCAGGATCGGGCCGCCGATCGACCGTCTTATCCGTTCGACTAAAGCCGCCTCACCTGTCTTCCCACAGACGCCTACCGTTTCCAAAGACACAGTGCTATGGGATGCTCGAAGCAAGGCCGAGATGTCCGAAACACCTTGACGACAGGCATTAGTTGTCTCCGATCCGGAGGTGCTCCACGGAACCCAGATCGGATGGCGATACGACAGAGGCCGAGGCAAGATGGCATGGACTTCCAGGACCTGAGCTTCTCGGAACAGGCGAACACGATCATGGCGACTCTCGATACCCTGCGTCTCGAGATTGAGCATCACGTCGAGAGTTCCCTCCGGCGGGAGGAGACTCTCCAGAAGTGCCTGGCGCAGGTCGATCAGCTCCGGGACAGCCTGAAGACTGCGCTCGAGCAACGGGCTCCCCACGCGGGATCAGCCCGATCGATCGGCGGAGACGCCCGAATCCGCAAGGCCCGCATCTGGAGCCCGCGCCTGGCTGATCCGGAGCGTGCGGCCGATTTCGTCATGGATGTTGCGGAGGTATCCCCCGATGTCAGTCTATGACCCGCTGTACGCGCCTGCGGCTCCGGTGGCGTGGGTCAGCCTGCGGAACCCCGAAGGCGGGGCGAGTATCGTCCATTTCTGAACCTCCAGGTCAAGCGAGGGGAGGCGATGGAAGAGGAGATCGCCGAGGTCGTCCGAGAGCACGGCTGGTTCGCCGCGAGCGTCAGCGATCATGAACCACCATTCCTCTACTCGATCGGGCTGATGCAAACCTGCGACCACCCCGAGTTGATCGCCTTCGGGCTGGAGCCGTCCCTTGCCCACCCGCTGGTCTCAAGCCTCGTCCGCGAGATTCGTGGCGGGGCCACGTACGCGCATCCTGGGACGGCGGTCGTGCCGTTCGGCGGGGATTTTCGGGTCGGATTCCGCGCCGTGCACCCGACTCAGCATCCGCTTTACCTCGGCTTCGCGATGGGCTACTGTCGCTTCATCGGCCGGCCCGGCGAGCTCCAGGCGATGCAGGTCTTCTGGCCCGACCGTGAGGGGCGGCTCCCGTTCGAGCCTGGGTGCGATCTCGACGTGTTCCAACTCCAGCCGCGTCTGGACATCCCGCTTATGCCGTCGGAGGTCCGGCGCTTCGAGCGACAGTGGGAGTAAGTCCACATTCGGCGGACCGTCCGCGAATGGGATTCACGATGGAGGCCGCACGATGCCGGCGACTGAACAGCTCAGCCGCTGGGCATTCGGACGGAGATCCGGACACTCCTCGCCGGCGGCTGATCCGACCGACGAACCGCCGGGAGCCTGA
Source organism: Planctomycetota bacterium (assembly GCA_021818605.1). Classification (GTDB taxonomy): domain Bacteria; phylum Planctomycetota; class Planctomycetia; order Isosphaerales; family Isosphaeraceae; genus JAKAUH01. The sequence goes on along the minus strand of JAKAUH010001113.1, from coordinate 4,763 downwards.
TCCGGATCCGATTCGTGCACCCGTGCGATTCGTGGTCGGAATTCTCTTCTCGCAGGTCGATCGGCCCGATCTCACCTCGGCAACACGAACGCCGCGCGGACAGGCGGGGGCATCGGCGAATCCTTCCCCTTCACCGCCTTCCAGATGATCTCGTTGAACAGCAGGTCGTCGTTGCGGTCCTCGATCTCGAGGTCCAGCTTCTTCGACGCGTCGGCCAGGGGGGCGTCGCGGCGGTTGCGCTCGTTCAGATCCACCTTCGCGGGCCGGTGGACGAACGGTGTGAAATCCGGCTTCGCGGCGAACGAAGCGTACATCGGCCGCGCGGAGGCGTCGAACTGGCTCATCGGCGAGAGGCCCAGGATCAGCTCCATGGTGCGCAGCATCGACGACGTGCTGTAGAGCGTCGAATCAACCGAGTGCTTCTTGATATACGGGCTGATCGCCAGGGCCACGGTGCGATGGGCGTCGACGTGGTCCGAGCCGTTCTGCGCGTCGTCCTCGACGACGAAGATGGCAATCTCCTTCCAGAACCGGCTCCTGCTCAGCGCCTCGACCAGCCGGCCGAGCGCCAGGTCGTTGTCGCCGACGCAGGCCGTCACCGTCCACTTGCCCGGCGTGGTGCCCGAGGTGTGGTCGTTGGGCAGCTTGAGGACCGTCAGGCCCGGCATCTCGCCGGACTTCTCGAAGCCGGCCAGCTCCTCGAGGAACCGATCGACGCGCTTGACGTCGGGGTAGTCCATGTCGAAGCCGCGATAGAGCGGGTCGAAGCGGCCCTCGAGCGCCTTGACCGACGTGGTCGCCGGCAGGCCGGGGCGGATCGCGTTGTTCACGAACTCGCCGTAGGTGCGATAGCTGACCCCCTTTTCGATCGCCTTGTCCCAGAGGTAGCCGCCCGAGGACTTCGACATCTCGAAGAGATTGCCCTCGGACGGATAGGGCACGCGGCGGTCGCCCCGGTAGCCGATCGGCCACATCCGCTCGACGAAGTCGCTGGCATAGGCCCCCATCGACCATTCGTGCCCGTCGGCGCTGACCTCGCTGTCGACGTAGAAGTTATCCAGCAGGACAAACTCGCGCGCCAGCGCATGATGGTTTGGCGTGACGGCCTCGGGGAACAGGCAGATGCTCGGCTCGCCGTTGCCCTCGGGCATGTCGCCGAAGATCTGGTCGTAGGTGCGGTTCTCCTTCAGGACGTAGACGACGTGGCGGATCGGCGACGGGTCGCCGACCTTCGCCGGGATCGGATGGCCGGGGCTCGGCGCTGCACCCCGAACGGCCAGGGGATCGCCGCGGCGGAGCGGGCTGCACTCGTAGACCGTCTGCGAATAGGCGGTCATCCGGCGGGCGCCGGGCATCGGGATGGTCGACAGCGTGCCGGGGAACAGCCGGCCGATGTACTCGATCGTCGGGCCGCCGGCGTTGGGGAAGCCCGGGCGCGGGCCGTCGCGGTTGTCGCGCGAGCTCGAGCCCTTGCCGTTGGCGACGTAGATGGTCTTGCCGTCGCGGGCGACCCGCACCGAGGTCGGATACCAGCCGACCGGGATGAAGCCGAGCGGCTTGCTCGCGCCCGGCTCCTTGACGTTGATCACGGCCAGGTTGTTGGTATTGGCGTTGGCGACGAACAGCATCGACTCGTCGGGCGAGAGGGCCAGCGAGCTGGGCGTGCTGCCGGAGGGCGCCTTCGGGTCGATGGCCGTGCCGATCGTCTCGATCGGCTTGCCGGCCTCAGCGTCGATCACGGTGACCGTGTTGCGGTTGGCGTTGGCGACGTACAGCCATTTGCCGCCGCGCGCGGCGAGGATCTCGCTGGGATGCTCCTGGGTCGGCCAGGTGGCGACGACCTGGTAAGTCTTCAGGTCGATCGCGGCGACCCCGGCGCGGCCCCACAGGCTGACATACAGCCGCCCGCGTGACTCGTCGAGCGCCAGGCCGAACGGATAGCTGCCGTCCTCCAGCCGGACCTCGCCCTGGAACTCGCCGGTGTGGGCGTCGAACCGCCCGACCGAGTGGCCGAACGCGGCGGCGACGTGCAGGGTCCTGCCGTCGGGGGAAATGGCCAGCCCGGCGACCGTGCGCTGGTTCTTGCGCACCCGGTCGGCGACTCCGTTGGGGTAGCGGAAGACGGTTTTCTTCGTGAGGAGGCCATCGGCATGGTCGAAGCGATAGACCACGTCATCGAAGCCGCCGCCGGCAAAGATCTGCTTGCCGTCCGGCGACCAGACGAGCCCGGCGAAGGTGCCCGGCAGCGCGACCCGGCCGATGACACGGCCGTTGTTGCGGCCGTTGGAGGCGAGGTCGACCATGACGATCTCGTGCTCGCCGTAGCCGGCGTGCAGGACGGCCAGGATCGGCTGCGAGGGGTGAAGCGCCATCTGCACGGGGAGGTCGCCGAGCTTCGACTGCCGGCCGGCCGGCTTGAGCGACCAGCCGTTGGGCAGGAGCGTGGTCCCCTCGCGGGTCATCCCGGGCCAGTTGACACCCGGCCGGCCGGCCGGCCGCACGGCGCCCGAGCCCGGCGCCCGCTGGCCCTCGACGGTCGCGTGCTCGGCGGCCTTGCGCGGCTCCTGCGGCCTGGCGGGAGCCTGCCCTGGAGCCGTAGCCTGAGCCTGCGCCTGCGCAGTCGATCCCGCGCCGACGGCCCCGGCCAGAGTCATCGCGATCCCCGCCACAATCCACCGCAACATGAGCACTCTCCCGCGGATATCCGCAATGCGCCTGGCTTCCCGTCTCCAGGACCGTTTCACCAGGGTAACGCCGGGCGCAAGGCCGGACCACCCCGCCGGGCGGGCTTCACGAAATCTTGATCGAGGCCGGTCAGAGAGGGATGAGGATGGCCTGGACGCGGCGCGGCGAATGTCTCGCGGACTACTCGCCGTGGACAACTGCCGCCGGCTCCTCCGCGCATTCGGCCAGCTCGGCCTCGACCTCGCGCAGCTCCTTGGTCTCGGTCTTGCTCCGCCAGACGGCCCAGGCGACGCCGACGATGGCCACGGCGCCCAGGACGTAGAGAATCGCGAAGTGGCCGCGGTCCTCGGCGTTGAGGATCGGCACGATGGCCAGGAGCGCCACCATGTTCATCACCTTGATGAGCGGGTTGAGCGCCGGGCCGGCGGTGTCCTTCAGCGGGTCGCCAACCGTGTCGCCGGTGACGGCGGCCTTGTGCGCCTCGGAGCCCTTGCCGCCATAGAGGCCGTCCTCGATCAGCTTCTTGGCGTTATCCCAGGCGCCGCCGGCATCCGCCATGAACACCGCCATGAGCTGGCCGACAATGATCATCCCGGCCAGGTAGCCGCCCAGCGCATGGGTGCCCAAAAAGATCCCGACCAGGATCGGCATGAAGATGGCCAGGAGCGCCGGGCCGATCAACTCCGCCTGCGCGGCGGCCGTGCAGATGTTCACCACGCGGCTGTAGTCGGGCTTGCGCGTCCCGGCCCAGATCGCCCTGTCGCGGAACTGGACGCGGCATTCCTTGACGATCAGGAACGCGGCGCGGCCGACGGCGCGGATCAGCATCGAGCTGAACAGCATCGGGATGGCCCCGCCGATCAGGGCGCCGACGAAGACCTCGGGATAGGCGAACGACAGGGTGCCGGCCTGCGCCCGGAACTGCCCGATCGTCAGCTCGCCGATCCGGTCCTCGCTGCGGACGGTCAGCACCGCGATGAAGCTGGCGAACAGGCTCACCGCGGCGATCACGGCGCTGCCAATGGCGATGCCCTTGGTCTCGGCCTTGGTGGTGTTGCCCACCGCATCCAGGTCGGCGAGGATCTGCCGGGCGCGGCGGTGATTCTCCTCGCCCATCTCCTCGCGGTCATAACCCATCTCGCCGATGCCGTTGGCGTTGTCCGCCACGGGGCCGAAGACGTCCATGCTGATCGTGTTGCCGGTGAGCGTCAGCATCCCGATGCCGCACATCGCCACGCCGTACGCGACGAAGATCGGGCTGGCGTCCTTGTAGATCAGGACCGAGACCAGGATCGCCGCCGCGATGGCCGCGGTGCCGGCGACGGCAGCCTCGAAGCCGACCGCCAGGCCCTGGATGATGTTGGTGGCGTGGCCCGTGGTGCAGCTCCGGGCCAGCGACTTCACCGGCTCGTGGCTCGTGTGGGTGTAGTAGCTCGTGATCTTGTTGAGCACCAGTGCCAGGATGATGCCGACCAGGCAGGTCCAGGCAGGCCGCATGTCGAGGCGACGGGTGCCGAGCGTCGCCCACACAGGGAGCCCGGCGAAGAGCTCGCCGTCATACCCGGCGACGAACGCGCGCAGCTCGGCCCGGTAGGCGCGACGCGCGGACTCGCTGCCCTGGCTCAGCGCGATGTTGCGGTCGTCGAAGGCGGCCCGCGCGGCGGCGAACGCGTCGCTCGGCCGCCCGCCGCCCAGGGCCTGCGGATACTGGGCGTAATATGCCTTGTCGAAGTGCAGGTAACCCAGCCCCAGCAGAACGAAACCGACGACGCTGAAGATCGAGCCGAGCAGGAAACCTCGGTGGACCGAGCGCAGCGCACCCGAGCTCTCGCCGCCGGGACCGGCCTTCACGGTGCTGGTGCTCCAGATCGAGCCCAGCACGCCGATGGCGCGGACCAGCAGGGGAAAGATCACGCCCTTGTGCCCGAAGCTGGCGTAGCCGAGGATCATGGCGGCCACCATGGTCACCTCGTAGCTTTCGAAGATATCAGCCGCCATGCCGGCGCAGTCACCGACGTTGTCCCCCACATTGTGGGCGATCGTGGCGGCATTTCGGGGATCATCCTCGGGAATACCGT
>JAKAUH010001136.1 GCA_021818605.1 Planctomycetota bacterium | reverse complement strand
AGCGGACTGGACGTTCTATCGTCGACAAAACGGACGGGATCGCGCCATCGCTGATCCCTGTGGGCGCGTGCGAGCACTTTTGCGCGCCGGCGTCCCGGTCGGGCCCAGGGGTTCTGTCCCGACCGCAGGTTCCCTTCTCGATCCTGGCGAGGACATCGACGATGATCGGCGGCTGGCTTCTGGTCTCGATGGCGATGGCGCTACCCGGGGCGGCGGACGGCGGGACGAACTGGGTCCCGTACACGTCGCGCGAGGGGCATTTCGTGGTGGATTTCCCCGGGAAGCCGACGAAGTCATTCGCGCGGCAGATGCGAGCGCGCACCGGGATGGTCAAGATCGTGGTGGTGCAGTGCGACACGCCCGACGTGCTCTACTCGGTCGAGAAGGTCGAGGTCTCGCGGTCGGCGAACCTCAAGCCGGCGGAGATCAACGCGATTCTGGAATCCTGGCAGGAGGACCTGGCGCGAGAATTCAACGGCCGCGTGATCGCCCAGAAGAAGCTGCGGCTGGATTCGGGGGCGTACGGCAAGGACTTCACCATCGAGGGCCGGCCGGACCCGAAGGCGGGTCTGGCGACGGTCCGGGTGCGCGAGTTCCTCGCGCAGAAACTGCTGTACATCGTGGTGGCCTCGACGGCCGCGGACCGCGAGCTGCCGGACGACGTCGGCCACTTCTTCGCGTCGTTCAGCGCCGGCACGCGGCGAACCAGGCGGGTCGAGCCGTATCCCGAGCCCGAGGGCACGCCACTGGGCAACTGGGGCATCGCGATCGACCCGGACAAGGACTGCAAGATTGTCGATCAGGGCGAAGCGCTCGAGATCTCGATCCCCAACACGCACCATGATCTCAACGCCGACAACGACAAGCTCAACTCGCCGCGGGTGGTGCGCGAGGTGACGGGTGATTTCACCATCACGGTGAAGGTCGCGGGGAACTTCAAGCCGAGCGACCGGTCGACGAACCCCAGGGCGGTGCCGTACATCGGCGGCGGTATTGTGGTGTGGCAGGACTCGAACAACTATGTGTTCCTCGGCCGCGCGGGGATCAACCGCAAGGGCAAGGTCGCCGAGTTCGCCGCGTTCGAGGAGCGTGAGTGGGGCACACGGGGCGCGATGAACAACCGGGGCATTCCGCCCGGCGGGGTCTACCTGCGGCTCGAGCGTCGCAACAACCGGCTGCTGGGCTACACCAGCCGCGACGGCAAGACCTGGTCGCGGCTCGACCCCATGGAGCCGAGCTATCCCGCCACGCTCAAGGTCGGCCTGTACGCAATCAACGGCTGCACCGATCCGGTTTCCATCCGCTTTGAGGACTTCCAGTTCACCGAGGGCAAGACGGCCTCGACTCCCAGGGCCAACACGAAGTCGAAGTCGAAGTCGAAGTCGAAGTCGAAGTCGAAGGCCCGGCAAGACTGAGGCGGCTTCCGGCCGTCCGGCCGCGGCTGTCCAGGCTGCCGCGGCCGGACGGGCATCTTTGAATGCAAACCCGCCCGGCTGGTGTGGAAAACCTCGGCCTCTGCGGGCAGAATGTGAGCCGGGATTCCGACCCTCCCGCGCCCGGGAAGCGGCATCGCCAGGCATGATGCCGGCGCGGGGACAACGGTCGGCCATCCTGCGAGTCGCCACGCGGAGGGCGCTGAGGGGCCTCGATGATCGGGACTCAGAACCGGGCCTGGACCCGATCACTGCGGACGATCCAACTCTTTTTCTCGTCCGGCCTCCGCTGGAGCGCCATCGCCTGGTTCGCGTCGCTGCTGACGCTGCTCCTGTCACTCAGCCTGCTCAACGTGGTGAATAGCTACGTCGGCCGCGACTTCATGACGTCCATCTCCGACCGCAAGTGGAAGGGCTTCATCTTCTACGCCGCCGTTTATATCGGTGTCTTCGCGCTCTCGACGATCATGGCGGCGTTCTACCGGTTCAGCGAGGAGCGGCTGCGGCTGCTCTGGCGCGGTTGGCTGACACGGCTGTTGATCGACCTGTACATGTCGCGCGACCGATTCTACCGGCTCAAGGCACGCGACGAGGTGGATAACCCCGATGAGCGGATCACCGAGGACGTCAAGTCGTACACCCAGACCACGCTGTCGTTCTTTCTGATGACACTCAACGCCGGGATCACCTCGCTGGCGTTCCTGGGCGTGCTGTGGTCGATCACGCCGCTCCTCGTGCTGGTGGCGCTGCTGTACGCGGCGGTCGGCTCGGCGATGACCATCTTACTCGGCCGCCCGCTGGTTCTGCTGGCCAACCTCCAGCTCCAGAAGGAGGCCGACCTTCGCTACCACCTGATCCAGACGCGCGAGACGGCCGAGGCCATCGCCACGACCGGGGCCTCGAAGACCGTGCGCGAGTGCCTGCGCGCCCGCCTGGCCGACGTGATCGCCAACAACAAGCGGATCATCGAGGTCACGCGAAATCTCGGTTTCTTCACAAATGGATATAATTATTTGACTCAGATCATCCCGCTGGTGATCGTGGCGCCCCTGTACATTCAGGGGCGGGTCGAATTCGGCGTGGTGACGCAGTCGGCGATGGCGTTCTCGGCGTTTTTGAGCGGGTTCTCGCTGATCGTGACGCAGTTCGAGACCTTGTCCTCGTTCGCCGCGGTGACCAACCGGCTGGACACGATCGCCGAGGCGCTCGAGCAGTCGCGGGCACCGACCTCGGGGCCGATCGAGATCGTGACCGACGAGTCGCGGGTGGCGTTTGAGGGCCTGACGTTGCGGTCGCGGCACGAGCAACGGCCGTTGCTCGACGGGCTATCACTCGAACTAACGCACGGCGGCAGTTTGCTGATCGCCGGGCCCGACTCGGCCGCCGAATCGGCGCTGTTTCTGGCGACAGCCGGGTTCTGGGAGGAGGGTCAGGGCCGGATCGTCCGGCCGGGCCCCGAGGGGATGGCGTTCGTCCCGAATCGGCCTCTGACGATCCGCTGCTCGCTGCGCTCGCAGCTCGTGGGGACCTCGATCCGTCATCCCTCCGACGACGAGATCCACCGGATACTCGAACGGCTCGGAGTGGCGGCGGCGGTCCTCCGGGCCGGCGGGATCGACGCCGAGATTCACGGCCCGAGCGTGCTGTCGCCGTCCGATCTGCGGCTGCTCGACCTGGCCAGGGTCCTGCTGGCGGTCCCGCGATTCGCGTTCATCGACCGCATGGGTTCCGAGCTCAATGCCGAGCAGGTTGAGAACGTCTACCGCCTGTTCCGCGAGGCCGCAATCAGCGTCATCAGCATCGGCGATCGCCACCGGCTGGAGGGCTATCACGACCGCGTGTTGTTGATCCTGGGCGAAGGGCGATGGCAGGTGGTCCGTCCCAGTGAGCCAAACGCCGGCGCGGCCAGCTCGGCGAGCGGCGAGTCGTTTGTCACCGACTCGGACCGCGGCCATGCGTGAAGTCAGCGATTCTCTCCGGCCTGGCCTGGCCTGCGTTCCTGTCCGCGACCCTCGCCCCGCCCGGCAGCCGGCGCGGAGGATCGAGGCCCGGGGCCTGGCATTCGTACACAACCTGCC
>JAKAUH010000737.1 GCA_021818605.1 Planctomycetota bacterium | reverse complement strand
CAAGAGACTGGGAACAGGCACCTCGAAGACTCGGAGCCAATCCCCATTCTGTTTGGGACTCGGATACCAGTCGACCACGTGCAGGGGAGCATCGACCACCTTGCCCGGCGTGATGTGCCCGGCCCACGTCGCGAAGGCCGGCACGCGAACGCCGCCCCCATACAGGCCGCCTTCCCGTCGCGAAGCGGACCGTTGCTGGTCACGCGGCCCGGGTTTGGCCCGCCGTTGTCGCTCGCGAACACGAAGAGAGTCCTCGCGACGATCCCCTTCTTCTCCACCGCGTCGACGACCCGTCCGACGGCCTCGTCCATTGCGGCGACCATCCCGGCGTACGTGCAACGCGGCTCCGGCAGGTGGGCATACGGTTCCTTTGTGTCGTGCAAGAACCTGATGCGGCGCGTGGACTGCGTCGAAGGACCATAAAGGAACAGGGGCCGCGCGGCGTCATGCTCGGCGATCAGCCGCGCCGCGTTGTTGGCGAGCAGGTGAGTGCTGTAGCCCTCGTCGCGGGATGCCCGATCATTCCGGTGCCAGTCGAGGCCGCCATCTCGCTCGTGTGTGAAATAGTCGATGGCCCCGTTATGGAGGCCATATTGATGATCGAGGCCGCGGCGCGCCGGCAGGTAGTCGGGTCGGACGTGGCCCAGATACCACTTGCCGCAAACCGCCGTCTCGTAGCCGGCCTCCCGAGGGCCTGGGCGAGCGTCCGCTCCTCCAGCGGCAGGCCGTATTGCGCCCACGGCCGGACCACCCCGATCTGCAGGCCGGACCGGATGGGATACCGTCCGGTCATGAGTGCGGCCCGGGTCGGCGAGCAGACGGGCTGCACGTAGAAGTGATCGAGTCGGGCGCCGGCGGCAGCCAGCCGGTCCAGGGGGGGCGTCCTGATCTCGCCACCATGCCAGCCGACGTCGCCCCAGCCCCGGTCGAATCCCGTGGTTTTCGAACGTCCGCCTGAGGGGCATGTCGCTTCACATGGCATGGCGGACTCATCTGAGCCGGCGAGTTCCGCGGAGCCGCACCGCGTGCATTGCCGTCTGTGCGCGGGGGTCGAGGCTCCAGGAAGGCTCAGCGGGGAACTCCACAAAAAAAATCTCGGAATCCGTGTCGCGTCTGCCGGCAGACGGGAACTTCCATTATAGAGGTATCTGGTTCTTCCGCGGGCCGTCCGGGCTCGGGAGAGGGATCCGAGGCGAGAGGCTGGCGGGATACCACCGGCCCGGAAGGGGATGGCCCGGCGGTGGTTCGCGGCCGACCCCGTCACCCCTGGCCCCTGTCCTTTGACCGCCGACCCGGGCGTTCCGGCCTTATTCGATGAGGAGTCGGCCGATGTCCAGCTTCGACGACGGGCGGAATCCGGTATCGCCGCTGCACCAGCGGTTTCAGATCATCGACCAGCGTTGCGACCGGTATGAGGCGGACTGGCGGGCCGGGCGCGAGCCCCGAATCGCCGACTTCCTGGACGACACCCGGGACGAGATCCGCGTCGCGCTCTGGCTGCAACTGGTCCTGATCGACCGCGAGTTGCGCGAGGGCCGCGGCGAGACGCCGACCCTGGCCGACTACCGCGAGAGCTGCCCCGACCGTGGGGTCTTCCTGGATCTCTCCACCGACGAGTTCGACCCGGTGGTGCAGCCGGATGCGGAGCCGAAGCTGCCGGCAGGGTCCGTGGCCGAGCCGAAGCCGGGACTGACACTCGGCATGGAGGGGATCGCCGAGCGCCTGGCGCGGCCAGCCGGCCCGGCGGTGGATCCGGAAACGACCACGGCCGCCTCGTCCGATGCGGTGACCAACGCCAACGGGTCGCCGAGCACGGTCGGGCCGCCCCGCGACGGCCACGTCGAGGGGCTCGACGGCCTGGCCCGCGCGCGGCCGGGCACGGAATTCGGCCAGTATATCCTGCTCGAAAAGCTCGGCTCCGGCGGCATGGGCGTCGTGTTCAAGGCAAGGCACAGGAGGCTCAACCGCCTGGTCGCGATCAAGATGATCAAGACGGGCGTGCTGGCCGACGACCGGCATATCCGGCTCTTCCGCGCCGAGGCCGAGTCGGTCGCCGCGCTCGATCATCCCCACATCGTCCCGGTGCTCGACAGCGGCGAGTACGAGGGGTTGCTCTACTACACCATGAAGCTGGTCGACGGCCGCGACCTGAGCCAGCTTCAGGGCCAGTATCGCGACCGGCCGGCCGAGGTGGCCCGGCTGGTGGCCCTGGTCGCCGGTGCGATCGGGCACGCCCATCAGCGCGGGGTGCTCCACCGGGATCTCAAGCCGTCGAACGTGCTGGTCGACGCCCAGGGCGCCCCGCACGTCATCGACTTCGGCCTGGCCATGCGGCTCGATGCGTCGGCCGTCGAGACCGTCACCGGCAACCCGGTCGGCACGCCAAGCTACATGTCGCCCGAGCAGGCCCGGGGCCGTCGCATCGAGATCACGACGGCGACCGACGTCTACGGCCTGGGGACGCTGCTCTACACGCTTCTGACCGGCCATGCACCGTTCTCGGGGACGTCGGCCGTGGAGATCCTTCAGCACGTCCTCAAGGACGAGCCGCTCCGGCCTCGCAATCGATATCCGAAGGTCAACCGTGACCTGGAGACAATCTGCCTGAAGTGCCTGGCCAGGGCGCCTAGGGACCGTTATCCCTCGGTGCGCGAGATGGCCGACGACCTGAACCGATGGCTCGACGGCCGGCCGATCGTCGCGCGGCCGGCTTCGCGGGTCGAGCGAGCCGTCAAGTGGGTGCGACGGCGGAAGCTGCTGGCCGCCCTCTTCGCCGCGGCGGTGATCGGCTCGATGCTCGGCGTCGCCGGGCTAGCCTGGGGCTGGACGGCCGCGCTGGCGGCGCGCGACGACGCCCGCGCCGGCGAGGACGCCGCGCGCCGGTTCGCCTACGCCGCCAGTATCAACCTGGCCGACCGCGACTGGCGGGATGCCCACGTCACGCAGGTCCTGCGCGACCTCGACGAGACCAAACCGCCGCAGGGAAAACCCGACCTCCGCGGCTTCGAGTGGTATTATTTCGACCACCTCTGCCACGCCCAGGAGCGCGTCCTCAAGGGCGACGACAACTTCTCACCGGCGGCCTATAGCCCCGACGGCAAGCTCCTGGCCGGGGCGGCATGGGATGGGACCATCACCCTCTGGGACGCCGCGACCGGCCGGCTCGTCCGCCGGATGAAGGCCGACACGCCGGTCCGCGCCGTGGCCTTTCATCCCGACGGCAAGACGCTCGCCTCGGGCGACAACGGCGCGGTCGTCACGATCTGGGACGTCGCCACCGGCCAGCCGATCCGCAAGATGATAGGGCACAAGGGACCTGTCGCGCAAGTGGCGTACTCCCGGGATGGCCGGGTGCTCGTCTCCTCGGGCCTGACGGGAAACAGGATCCTGGTCTGGGACCCGGATAAGGGCCAGCGATTGCACGAGAAGGACCTTCCGGCGTTCCCGTTCGTCTTCGGCGGCTCCGAGAAGGAGGATCAGACGATCGTTGTCATCGCACCGGACCAGAAGACGCTCCAGGCGTGGGACCTCAGGACGGGCAGTCCGGCCGGCGCCGTCCTCGACTCCGGGGCGGGAGGTATCAGCGCGATCGCGATCACGCGCGATCGAAAGCGGCTCGCCACAGGCCACGAGGATGGGACGATCCAGGTCGTGGAGATCGCCACTCGGCGGCTGGTTCAGTCGCTCCGCGACCAGCGCAACCCGACCCCGATTGCGTACCTCGCGTTCTCCGAGGACGGACGGATCGTGGCGTCCGCCGGCATGCGCAGCCCGGCCGTACTCGTCTGGGATGTGTCCTCGGGCCACCTGCTGCGGCCCCTCCAGGGCCGGACGATCACGCCCCAGGACATCGCGCTCTCGCCCGACGGCGTCCACCTGGCCTGCGCCGGCAACGACGCAACCGTGCAGGTCTGGGACATGACCCGCGACCCGGAATCGCGGTCGCTGGACGAGCCAGGCGACGTCTTCAGCGTTGCCTTTGCCCCCGACGGCTCGTACTTCGCCGCCGCGCTCGCGGACGGGACGGTCGTGCTCCACGACGCCGCCACGGGCCAGGTAACGCGCAAGCTCGAGGGACACCGGGGAGCCGTGCTGTCGGTCGCCATCGACCGCGACGGCCGGCGCGCGGCCACCGGGGGTTACGATCACACCGTCCGGATCTGGGACCTCGCGACCGGGCGGCAGCTCCACCTGCTGGAGGGGCATACCGATGCCGTGCACGTGGTCGCCTTCAGCCCCGACGGCAAGACCGTGGCCTCGGCCAGCCCAGATCGGACGGCCCGGGTCTGGGACGTCGAGGCTGGCCGCGAGGTCCACAAACTCGAGGGTCATATCTCCGGCGTCTGGGCCCTGGCGTTCGCGCCCGACGGCCAGACCCTCGCCACCAGCGGGGCGGATGACTTCATCCTGATCTGGGACGCGAAGACCGGCCGGCGTCGGGCCGCGATTCCGGCGAAGTCGGGCGGCGTGCACGCGCTGGCAATCGACCCCTCCGGTCGCTGGATCGCCTCCGGCGGCGAGGACAACTCCCTCAGGCTCTGGTCCCTTGCCGACGGCCGGCTGATCCGCACGCTGACCGGCCACTCGTCGGACCTGTTCGCGCTGCAATTCTCGCCCGGCGGCGGGCGGCTGGTCTCGGCGAGCCACGATCGGACCGTCCGGATTTGGGACCCGGCATCCGGCCGCGGGCTGATGGTCCTCCGCGGGCACACCAGCCCCATCTTCGGCCTGGCTTACTCGCCGGACGGCCGGCGGATTGTTTCGGCCGGCGTCGACGGTCGCGTCCGGCTCTGGGAGACCGACGCGGCCCCCGGACCCGACGCGGCCCGCTGAAAGGGCGCAGGCGAAGTCCTCTCGAACCCAGATTCTCGCGAACCCGGGGTGCGCCTGCGGCGACTTCGGGCTCAGATCTTCGACCCCGTCGGGGTCGGAGGGGATTCGTACGGCGAAGGCGTACCAGAGCATTGCCCGGGGTCGCCGCAGGCGCACCCCGGGATCGATGGCCACCCCACCGCACGCACCGGATCCCGTTCACACACACCCGCTGAGAGCCACCCACGCCGCGGACGGCGGCCGGCCGATCAGGCCTGACCGCGCCCGGAGTCGAGCCGGCAGATCCGGCTTCGCTCGACCTCGACGGTGTCGAGCTCCAGCGACTCGCGACAGGCCGCCTCGAAGACCCGCTCGACCTCGAAGGCGTTGGTGGCGGCATAGTTGAGCGCCCGCTCCTCGGCCGCGATGCCGAGGTTGCGCAGCTCGTAGTAGGTCTTTTGCAGGAAGCCGCGGACGGCCGCGGCCTTCGCCTCGAATGCCTCGACCTGTCCGGCCAGGGCCGATTCCGCCGGCGGCTCGCCCGCGACTGCCCGCACCAGCGCGCCGGTCGACCAGCTATACGCGCCCCGCAGCTCGGGGACCACCACCGGCACCACCTGGCCGTTGAACAACCGCGCCCGGCCGCTCGCCCGCCCGCCCCGCGATCGATACCATCTCGATCTCGCCCCGCGCCTGGTCGTCGAGGAACTCGCGCAGCACATCGTACCCCTTGGCGGCGAACGGCCCGACCGGCGCGATCGCGTAGATCGGCATCTGGTCGATGTTCAGGGTCCAGGTGATCGACGCCGCCTCCCACGGGTTGTCCTCCAGGTAGGCGAGCATCGCCGCGGAATCCCAGGGGTTCGCGCCGGAGCCGCCCATGTGCTGGGCGATCGAGTCGCGGCGTGCCTCGGACACCAGGTCGAAACCGATCTGGCCCAGAGCGAACACCTGCGCGGGGGTAGCGGGCGGCGCCGGTTGGGGCGGCGCCTGCTCCTTTTCCTTCGCCCTTGCCTGGCAGGCGGCGCAGCCGCAGCCTTCGCTCGAGCGCCCGGTGCCCTCCTCCTTCGCCTTCGCCTTCGCCTTCGCCTCGCAGGCGGCGCAGCCACAGCCCTCGGCCGGAATTGTCGCGTACGCTCGGGCCGCATTGAGGGCCGGCGGCTCGGCGAGCCGGGGTGAGAAGGACGACGATGGTGCGACAGCGCCCACCCGCGCCTCGGCCGGAGAGGGGAACGATGCAGTGTTCCCAGCCGTGCACGCGGCTACGTCGGCTGTCGGCGAGGATACGGGTTGCTCCACGCTCATCAGAGCTTCCTCATCAATCACCATCCGGGCGGCTACGGTCAGGTCAGGTCGAGTCGACCGGCCAGGTGCCGCTGACAGATCGTCACATCATCGTGGCACCTGACGGCCGAGTCAAGCAGGAGCCGGCGCAGCCGTGCCCCGTCAACCGGCTGGCCCGTCATCAGCAGGAGGCTCGCCAGAAGGGCGGCGGACCCCGACGCGACCGCCGCGGCGAAGCTCGTTCCGGCAACGGTCAAGGATCCCCCGCCAGCCCGCGCGGCGAGGAACCCGGCGCCGGGGGCGACCAGCCCGCTGGCGCGAGAGGCCGCGCCCCAGTTGCTCGCCGCCAGCGGCCGGCCGGCCGGGTCGAGTGCGCCGACGGCCAGCACGCCCGGCAGCGCGGCGGGGACGTGGGTGCAGTCGCACCCGTCGTTACCGGCGGCCGCCACGACGAGCGCCCCGCGCCGGATCGCGCGAGCCACCGCGTCGGCCAGGATCGGCTCGGCCGTCGCCGCCGCCCCGAACTGCCCGGCGCTGATGTTGATGATCGTCGCCCCGCGCTCGAGCGCCGTCAGGATCGCGCGGGCCAGCTCGAGCTGCGAGCAAGCCGGGCGGAACGGCTCATCCGGGCGGGTACTGGCATCACCGAAGATCGGCACGACCAGCCCCCGGCACAAGGGCGCGAGCCCAGCCACCGGGCCGGCGTTCCCGTCCCGGCCGAAGACTGGCAACCGCCGTACCGTGTCACGTTGCCGGCCCAACCGCGATGGGCGACGCCGGCGCGACGGCCTCAACCACGTCCAGCCGTGCCCCAGCCAGCGACGGATGGGACCGATCCACCGGGCCATCGAGGATCGCCACGACGACCCGAGGGTCGCCGGAGGTCCAGGCCCGGAGCTCGGCCATGCCCGCGATCATGCCTGTGTTCAGGATCCTCGCACCATCGGGGGCATTGCCTTCTCATTCCGCCCCGCTGACACGGTCGTGTCCCTGGGAAGGCGGGGACTCCTGCCGAGCCGAGTCATCCGCCTGGGCTCGGCAGGAGCCTCGCTTCTCGAGGCAATCGGAAAGCATCAGCAGACTCGTGAACCAGGCGCGGGTCACTCAGTACTTCGGCACGAACTTCACGCGGTCATAGTACTTGGGATTGTGGTGCCACTCGTTGAGCGTCACCGAGAAGCCGCGGTTAAGAGTGTCCTGGGCCAGGTCGGCCCAGGGGGTCCTCGGGTGTTTGGCGATGACCTCCTTGAGCAGCCGTTCGGCCTCGGCGTACTTCTTGCCAGTCTCGTTGTGGGGCGCCAGCGGCTTGCCGGCATGATCAACCACCCAGGTGATCATCAGCCCAGGACCAGGCTGCTTCCTGGGTGAGGGCGGGGTCCTGGCAATCGAGGCCATCAGGGCCCGATACTCATAAGCCTTGACCTGAAAGGCCACCGTCTGGGCGAGGATCAGGTCGAAGTGCGCCTGCCAGCGTTTCTCGGGATCGCGCTCGCGGAGCTTCTTCAGCGACTCGAGCCGCTTCTGGACCGTGAGGAGCACCCTGAGCCGCTCGCTGGCCTTTGGAATCTCCTCCATCGCCGCCTGCCTAAGCTTGGGAGGCTCGATGGGGAAATCCCGGCGGTAGAGGAACGGCTTGTCCGTCTTGACGATCTCGTAGAGGGAATGTCGCAGCGGCGAGGCGGCGCGCTTCTCGGTGTAGGCCAGCCGGTTGTCGTACTCGGGCAGGTACTCCTTGAGCTGGGTGATCGAGTACGCCTTCTCGCGTTTGCGGACACGCATGAACTCCTCGCTGGGCAGGACGAAGTAGATCCCGCCGGAGTCCTTGGTGAGCCGGGCGAGTTCATAGGGCGCGAAGCCCGATGGCTGCTCGTCCCAGCGGCCGTAAAGGCCGTCCCACTGGTAGATCTCGATATCGGCCGACTCGGGTCCGCGACGGATCACCGGGTGATACACGTCGCGGGTGACGGGGTCCTCGTAGCGATGGTGGGCCCACGGAAAGCCGAAGAGCGACTGGCGGCCAATGACGTACAGCGGCATCCGATTGCGCTTGAGCGCCTGGCGCGCCTCCTCGATGTTCGCTCCGTCGTCGCCCGACTCATCCGTCACCAGCACCAGCATGACGCGGCGGTCGCCGCGGCGGGCGTACCTGGCGTAGTGCTCGGCGACGTCGCGGATGGCGCCCATGGTGTTCTCGATGCCGGTCGAGTCGATCTTCAGTCGACGGATGGCCCGGCCGATCTGGTCGATGTCGTCGCGGGGGGTGTCGAGCGTGTAGTCGATCACCTGGCCGAACCCGACGACCGCGTGATTGAGCGCGCCGGCCGACTTCTTATCCTGTTCCATGTACTTCTTCAGCTCGCTGGAGACCCGGTCGAACTTCAGCAAGACGGTCTTCCTGTCGTCATCCATCGAGACGGATTCGTCGAACATCCAGACGACCGTGAGCTTGTGATCCTTGAGCTGCCGGATGATCTCGCGGGCGAGCTGGTCCATCGCGTCGCCGATCTCCTTGACGTCGAAGACCGGGTCGCCTGCGACCTTGCCGCCGCCGCCGAGATCCACGGCCGGCGCGGCGGGCAGGAGCATCAGCGGCGAGCGTGCCAGCCCGTCGATCTTCACGCCCGGCAGGCTGTTCCCCTCGTTGATCTTTCCCTTGCCGGCACCACGGACGCGCGGCGTGGCCGTCGGCCGGCCGACGCCCAGGGCGCCCGCGACGATCACTCCGCTTGCCTCGTTGTCCCCCTCGCTGGACGACTCGCCCGCCGCCATCATCGCCGGCTCGCGCGCGTTGTCCGCGTTCTCATCGCCGATCGTCTTGTTCCGCTCGATGTTGTCGGGATCCGCGTAGATCGGCAGCTCTTCCTGCTCGCCGGCCCGGTGGCCGGCCAGCGCCGCGTCGAAGTTCAGCGGTTCCTTGGCCCCGTCCGAGGTCCCGAACGTCGCCGCCGCCAGCAGGAACAGGATGCCCAGGTGCACCACCAGCGAGAAGCTCCACGCCTGGAGCAGATACCGCAACGAGATCCGCCCACGCCGACGCCCGCGGAGCTTCGGCGCCTTCGACGTGCCGGGATCCGCCCCCTTCTTCGCCACGGCAACAGGACTGGCGTCGGTCCCGTTCACCGGGACCAGCTCGCCGTGGGCCATCGGCACCAGTTCGCCCCCGGCGTGGGGGCCCGCCGCCAACCCGGGCACCGCGCCCACCGACACCCCGGCGCCCAGACCGACCACCGGCGGCGCGACTTCCATGGTCGCCGATCCGACCCGGGCGCCCGGCGCGGCCGCCGGGACCGGCATCGACATCGGCACCGCCGGCTGCTCCGGTTCCGCAAGCCGGTAGACATCATCCGACGACGTCGAATCGGGACCATGCAGTTCCATGACGCTCGCTCCGGCTCCGATTGGGGATCGGAGATCGTTCTCAGTGTTCAGCGTTCCGTGTTTCGTATTCAGTCATCCTGGACTCGCGGCCGGATTCCAGATTCGGCGGCCGATGTCACCGTCAGGATCCTCCCGACTCCGCCCATCACGCGAGCTGTCCGAGGTCGACTCCTTCCCTACCCGTCGACCATCGCCGCCAGCGACACACCAGAACCTAGAACGGAAAACCGAAATCCCAAAACCGAAAGCTCCCTCACAACTTCGGTGGCTCCGCCGGCTTGACCTGCATGGCTTTCTTCTTCTTTTTCTTGGCCTCGGCCGCGTTGTTGTTGCGGCGAATGGGCGGGACGTACGTCTCGACCCACTTGAAACCCAGGGGATCCTTGAGTTCGCGCTGGGCCAGCACGGCCCAGGGGGTGGCGGGGTGGTCCTCAACCACTCGTCGGAGCAACGACTCGGCCTCCTTCGCGGCGGCGGCGGCCTTTTCGCTGTAGCGGATCGTGGTGTCCGGCACGAGACGCCAGGCGTTGGACTTGGGGCTCTTGAACTTGGGCGGGTCCTTCTTCATCAGGGCACACGCCCAGTTGTACTCGTAGCAGCGGACCTTCATGGCCAGCAACCGGCCGCGGATCAGGTCGTAGTGCGCCTGCCATCGCCGCGAGGGCTCGCGGTTGCGGTACCTGGCGGCGGCGTTGACCGGGCCCAGAGCCTCGTCCACGGTATAAGCGGTCCGCTCGGCGATCGCCTGGTTGTTCGCCATCGCGTCCTTGAACTCGGGCGCATCCACCGGCGGGAAGACCAGGCCCGGCATGCCCGGCAGCTTCTGCTGGGTGATCAGCGACGCGTTGATCACCGCCCGGCGCAGGGGCGATTTCTCCACCATCTTCTCATACCTGTCGCGGGAGACCCAGTCGGGCCGGTACTCGCGCATCCGCGCCGGGTCGAACCCCATCCGGTGAGTGTCGAACCGGGTGATGAAGTAGATCCCGCCCGTCTCGGCCGCCAGCCGGCTCAGGCCATAGGGGCCGAAGCCCGAGTCGACGTAGTCGTACTGCAACCCGCCGTACCAGAATGGGAGCCGGATCTGCTCGAGCATGATGCTCTCGGGCCCCGAATCCACCAACAGGTTGTGGTACACCTGCTTGGTCTTGGGATCGACGTAGTTCACGGGATTCTTGTCGCGACCGAAGAAGGCCTGCGAACCCAGCACGTACACCGGCACCTTGGCGTGGCGAGCGGCGGCGATCGCCTGATCGAGCCGGGACTCATCGTCCCCCTTCTCGTCGGTGACCACGATGATCATGACGTGATAGGGGTGGTTGCGGGCACCCTTGTAATGCCCCCACTTGCCCACGATCTCGCCCACGGTGGTGAACGTGTTCTCCTTGCCAGTGATGTCCTGCGGGATGCCGGCGATCGCCGAGAGGATCTCGGAGACCTGGTCCGTCGGCTTCTCGAGCATGGCGTGGCGGTTCTGGCCGAAGCCGACGACCATCGTCAACAGGCCGCTGTCGGCCGCCAGGTTGCTCTCGTCCTTCTGCTTGATGTGGGAGTAGACCGTCTCGATATGCTTGCCCAGCCGCTGGCGCTCGGCCACCAGGCTGCCCGAGGCGTCGAACGCCCAGACAACCAGCGTGGGCCCCTGCTCCAGGTGGCGGACGATCTCATCGGCGATCCGGTCCACCGCGCCCTCGACGCCGCCCACGGTCTCGGCGCCGTTCCCCTTAATCGAGACCGTCTGACCCAGGAGCTGCGCCGTGGGCACGATCACCTCGGTCGCGCGGCGGACATCCAGTTTGGCGAGCTCGGGTGCCAGGGCGTGGGTGGGGTCCTCCGCCGCCGACACCGGCACGGCGCCGGCCGCACTGGGTGCCGACGTGATCGACATCGCCAGGTTCGGAGCAAAGGTGCCCGCCTGGGGCACCTCGGCCGGTGGGTCGGCCGTCTGGTCCAGCTCCTGGAAGTTTGAGTCCGACGCCAGCGAGTTGTCGGCCACCTCCGCGCGGAACTCCCGCTGCGCCTCGTGCTGCACCTGGTAGCCGGCGAACGCCAGCCCCGCCAGGATCAGCGCGTGCACAACCAGGCTCAGTGTGATCGCCGGCAGCTCGATTTCGAGCCGACCCCCCAGCCACCGGGATAACCAGGGATACCGCGCCCCGAGGCCCCGCAGGATCTTGCCCACCACGGTTCCAGGCTCCTGTTCTCCGGGCCCGGCGGAATCCGCCGCGATGCCCGGCCGCTTGCGACGCCCGGCCGACCCGCCGACTCGTTCGCGGGACGACCTGCGATCCGTTCCGTTCCCTCAGCCTCCTACCAATCCTTTTACTACGTTTCGGATCCGCCGACGTGACCGCCGGCCCTCCCGCGTCGCCACCATGAATCCATCATCCCCAGTTCACTCTAGTCTAACGCCTCCCGGGCGAATCGGGCATCTCTCTTGTCCTGGATTCCCGCAATTTTTCCCGACGGTCGGATGGTCGCGTCAAGCCGGCGCGGCAATTGCTCCAACCCAAATCGGCCATTTCGACCGCTTCACCGCAATCAAGGAATCATCATGGCGGACGCACCCATCGTCGCAGGCCCCGGGGACGTCGCCGACGAACGCGGGCAGTTCCACCCCGCGCCGGGTCCACTCGATCCCTCCGGCGATCCCGCGCCAGCCGGCTCATGCAGCAGCGAGCCAAACGAGCGGATCCCTGACGCCCCGGCCGCTCCCAAACCCACCGGAGACCCTGATGCCGAAGCGAACGCCCCCGACCCGTCGAGACCGATCAGCTGAGCGGGGGGGCGTCCGCGCGTTCTGGCTTCCCCTCATCTTGACCCGGCCGGTGGCTCCCAGTCGAGTTTCAGATCGACGATCTTCTCGGCGCGGTAAACCGTGACAACCTTCTTCGGCCCGCCCGACCGAAGCAGCCCGGCCAGTTCGGACCGGTCGCCGACCGGGTTGCCGTCGATCTTGAGGATCACGTCCCCTTCCGTCATCCCGCCCCTGTGGGCGACGCCGTCGTCCTCGACCTCGATGACGGTCATCTCGTCGAGCTGCACGCCCAGCATCCGCCGGCCGGACCCGGCGCGGGGCTGCTTGAGCTTCTCGCGCGAGAGCCGGTGATCCAGGCCGGCGAGACCGTACGCCCCCAGCGCGACAACCAGCGACGAGTGCACCTGGTACTCGGAGATCGCCGCGTCATACGTGTCGAACTGGGTATGGTGGGTATGCGTGTAATTGGCCCGTCCCCCGCGCTGGCCCCAGAAGAAGCCCGGCACGTCGGCGGCCAGGAACGACGCGTGGTCGCTGCCGCCGCCCCGCAGGCCCGAGACCTTCCGCACCTGGAACGGGTACGATGGGTTCAGCCCCTTCACTGGCTCGAACACCTTCTCGAGATCCGCCAGCATCGCCTCGGTCCCGCCGATGCCGGAGAGATAGTTTGTCCCGCCGTCGTGCACCAGGACGGCCGAGATCCTCGGCAAGAGGTCCTTGTGCGCCTTGACGTACGCCGCCGAGCCGAGGAGGCCCTGCTCCTCGCCGCTCCAGAGCATGAACCGGATGGTCCGCCTGGGCCGGACGCCCGACTTCATCAGAATGCGGGCGGCCTCGAGCGTCGTGGCGCATCCGGTGCCATTGTCGGTCGCGCCGGTGGCGCCGTCCCACGAGTCGATGTGGCCACCGACAATCACGTATTCGTCGGGATTCTCGGTGCCGGGGATGTCGGCGATCACGTTGTACAGCTTGATCGGGCCCTTCCTGAAGTGGTTGCGGACGTCGAACTCCAGCGTCACCGGCTTGCCGGCCTTGAGCCAGCCAGCGATCTCGTCGTATTGCCTGCGCAGGATGGTGATCGAGGGCAACGTCGGCAGTTTGTCCCACGAGACCTTGGAGCCGCCGCCGGTGAGCAGCAGCTCGGCCGGCGTGGCGCCGATGAACCCGGCGATCCCGGCAGCCCGCAGCTCCTTGCGAAGCCTCGCCTGGAAGATCGGATCGGGCCGCGGGCCAGCGGGCATGGCGGGCTCGACCTTCGGCGTTTCGCTCTTCGTTGATGCGCTCCTCTGCGTTTCGCTCTTCGGCGTTTCAGCCTTCGCGGGCTCGCCATTCGGCCCGCCCTGGCCGCCCCGGCGTCGACCGCCGGCGCCGGCGCGCGGCGGCGGCATGAGTACCCAGGCGCCGGCGAGGGCCCCCTGCTCTTTGGCCTCATCGAGCTCCTTCTGGTCCTTCGGCGCCAGCACGGCCTTGCCGCGGACAGCGCCCCTGGTGCCGGCCGACCAGGCCATCGTGACCAGCTCGAGGGAGCGCGCCTCGGGCTCGACCACGCGGCCGAACCACGGGCCGCGGTTGAAGCCGACGGGGAACGTGCCCCACTCCTCCAGCCGGGCGTTCTCGATCCCGAACGAGGCGAACCGGTCGCGTGCCCATTCGCAGGCGTTGGTGAGGTTGTCCGACGACGTCAGCCGCGGCCCGATCCGGTTGCAGAGCACGTCGAGGTGCTCCATCACCTGCGAGCCCTCCCTCGCCGTCGAGATGATCCGCTGAACCTCCGGGCGGTTGACACTCGCGCCGGCCTTTTCCTTCCCCTTCTCCTCGATCGCCCGGACGAAAATGGGGACCGAGAGCCCCACCACCAGGAGCCACCCAACCCAGAGACGCTGTCGCATGAGGTGCCTCCGAATGCAAAGGAATGTGAAGCGCGGTGATATCTGGGACCGGCCGGGGAGGGAACAGCCGCGCGCCGATGGGACACCATTCTTCTTCATCGTGCGCGTCGCGTCCAGCGGGTGGATCCTTTGGTCGATTCGTTTCCGTCTCGAGGTTGCTTGAACGTCGACGGCGCGGCTCCGTACGATGAGGCCGCGTGGACCACCGCCTTCGACCCGGCCATCCGGCCGGGGTCGCCTGGATGCCGGAGATGCTGTCATGAGCGTGGAGTTTCGTCGGAGATGGACCGGACGGGTCCGCACCCTGGGCCTGGTCTTGCTGTGGACGTGGACGGCCTCCACCCTCGCCGACGACCGCAAGGACGAGCTGGAGCGGCACCAGGGGACCTGGAGAACGACGACATCGATCTACGACGGCCGCTCGGCGCCGGAGGATGTGATCCGCTCGATCACGCGGACGGTCGAGAAGGACCATGTGGTCTGGAAGCGGGACGGCAAGCCCTTCGCCGGGACGCGGATCGAGCTTGATCCGTCGCGCGAGCCCCATACCATCGACGTGATCCCCGACGGCGGCAAGGATCGGGGCGAACGGGTGCTGGGCATCTACAAGCTGAAGGGCGACCGGCTGACGATCTGCATGGCAGAGCCAGGCAAGCCGCGGCCGTCGGAGTTCAAGGCCGAGCCAGGGAGTGGCTGGACGCTTCGCACGTTCGTCCGCGAGCGAGGCGCGGGCAAGAAGGACTGATCGCGGACGATGAGGCGCCTCGGCCGTTCGTCTGATCCGGCGATCCGCCGTACATTATAATGACGGAAACCGAGATATCCCTCATGGCGAGCAGTCACGGCCGTACCGCACGTATCGAGGCCCGGATCTCTCTCGATGTTCTGGCCCTGCGGAAACGGGCCGCCGAGATCCAGGGCCAAAGCATCGGCGATTTCGTCGTCACCGCGGCCCGGAGGCCGCGCACCGCGTCATCGACGAGACGCATCTCATCCGCCTCTCAGCGGAGGACCAGCAACGGTTCGCCGATCTGCTCCTCAATCCGCCGGATCCGGCGCCGGCTCTCCAGCGTGCCAGGAGAGCCCGTTCCCGGTTGATTCGGGATTCGCACTGATGGCGACGTTCGTGCTCGACGGCCTCGCAAGGGACCGGCTCAATCTCCGCCGGGCGCCGTCGCGTCTTCCATCCGCGCACACCAGCGAACGGCGTTGCGCAGGAGCCGCTGATAGGTCGGGTGCAACAGCGCCTCGCGGGTATGACCCGGGGCCAGGTGGCAGACACGGCCGCGGCCCGGTTCGCGGACCCAGCCCGCCGCGGCGACCCGACCGCCGTCGGACCGGCTCCGCAGCAGGAGATGGACCCGGACCCTGTCAACGGCCGGCAGGTGCTGCTCGTCGGCGACCACGAAGGCGGAGACGCCGCGCGTGATCGGGTGATCGGCGTCGACCACCTCCACGCGGAACCGCTCCAGCGGGCCGTGGGTCGTGTACCGGCCGCCGACAAGGCCGAGGTATGGCCCGCCGGGTGGATACAGGCCCAGCGCGTTGTGCAGGTTGAGCAGGCCCCCGCCCTGCTCCACGAACGCGACGACCGCGCGCTGCTGCTCGGGCGTCATCCAGGTGGAGTCGCCGCGATGGTCGGCGCCCGGACGCGGACGCTGAAGACCATCGCGCAGAATCACCAGCAAGCGAACCTTCGCCAGGTTTCCGGCCGACAGCGATCTCACGTCCACCGCGAAGTGCGGGACGACGCCCGTCGCCGCGAAGATTGGCCGCAGGCCCTCCTCGATGTGCCCGGGCTCGTGCGGCTGATCGCCGATCAGCACCAGCGCCTGGGGC
Organism: Planctomycetota bacterium; assembly: GCA_021818605.1. Taxonomy (GTDB): domain Bacteria; phylum Planctomycetota; class Planctomycetia; order Isosphaerales; family Isosphaeraceae; genus JAKAUH01. The sequence continues at coordinate 2,452 of JAKAUH010000737.1, read as the reverse complement.
CGCCGATCCGCCGCGTCGGGGACCTGACCACCGAATGGCGCGACAGGTACGGTCAGCTCGCGGTAGACGTGCTCGATGTCGGCCGCCAGGGGCGTGTCATACGGCATCCAGACGAAGAACCCGGCGGAGAGCCGCACCTCCTCGCGCGCAACAGCCAGCGGCCGACCCTGCGCGATCTCATAGGCGACCTGCCGCCGGAATTCGTCCAGGAACCGACGATGCCGCGCGACGACATCAGGGCCGCCCCATGAGCCGTTCCCCGGAATGACCCGCGACGGTCGGAGCGCCTCGAGCCGCCGGAGCGTCTCGACCCACTTTCCCGTATCGCTCCCGGGCAACGGTACGCGCGGTCCATTCACGACGAGCGGCCCGCCGAAGAGGACTGAACGGCCCGGCAGGTACAACGCGGCGCCGGCCTCGCCCGCCACGCCGTCGAACGGTAGGAACTCGACGGCTTCTGCGGCATCCCCGATCGGGGCGTCCTTCCCATCGGGACCGGCCGCCGGCAGGTCGAGCTTGCCGGTATCGGCGCGCAGGCAGGCCCGGGTCGCGGGCGAGGCGACCACGCGGCGGATCCCGCGGTCGAGGAGGGTCTGCACGAGCTGGGCATCGCCCTTCTGCGCATGAGTCAGGACGAGCGTCCGCGCGGGCCTGCCCGCGGCCTTCTCGACAATCGCCAGGAACTCGGGCACCTCGACGCCGCGCGGCAGGTCGACCAGCAAGGTCTCCCGCTCGAGCACGACCCAGCCGCAGTTGGCCGAGCCGTGCGCGGCGTCGAACCCGGCCGCGTAGACATCGGGCGCGACCGGCTCGTGATGCGGGAGCCCGGCGGCAGGCGGCGCGTCCCGCCATCCGGCGCCGAGCGCCAGCGGGACTGCCAGGGTCAGCAGTGCCTGCCCCACCGCAAATCGCCGTGATCGCGACATGACCGAAGACCCCTGTTGCCAGGCCGACGCCAGAGGCTCGCACTTCGAGCATACACGTCCGGCGGGACGTCGCGTCGATCGCGGACGACCCGCCGGACGCGCCTCAAATCATGCAGCCCCTGGCCGGATCGATCAATGGTTGAACAGAAACGCCGGGCTGTTGATGAGCGCCCAGGCGATGTCCTGGGCGGCGGTGAGGCGCCGGGAGGCGGCCTGCTCGACGCTCATCTCGACGTCGCGGCGCAGGGCCACGAGCGCCGGGTCCGGCTGCACGGGCTTGCGGGCGAACTCGAGGGCTGCCTTCAGCTCCTGGAGCCTGGCGTCGGCCGGCAGCGGGGCACGGCTGGCGTTCAGCGCATCGGTCTTCGCCTTCAGCTCGGCGTCCATGACCCGGAAATACGACAGCAGCACGTTCTTCTGCGCCTCGGTCCGCACCTCGGGGGCGACGGCCAGCACGGCGCGAAGATCCTCGGGCAGGCTCGGCCCGACCGGTCGGGCCGACCGTGTCGCCGAGAGGCGGAAGCGTCCCAGCGTCCAGACGTTCTGATACCTGTGATGCAGCTTGATCGTCAGCATCGTGCCGCCGGGCCCGCCGACGGGTTGTGCGGTCTCAAAGGTCGCCCAGTGGACGATTCCGGTCTTCGGCGAGACCGCCCAGCCGTTACCCCCGTCCTTGACTTTGCCGTCGATCGCGCCGGCGACCGGGAAACTGTCCTGGCTGAAATCCGCCAGGGCGTTCTGGAGCTTCACCAGCTTGGCCTGCCTGGGGTTGCCCCTGGGCGCTGCCAGGATTTCCAACTCGTTCAGCACGAAGTTGCCGTCGGTCGCCCGGCCGGGGCCCCTGTTCGGCAGCCGGCTGTCGGGCAGGACTTCCAGCCGCAGCCCGGTAATGCCGGTCAGCTCGGTGTCGACCGTGATCGTCACGACGCCGTTGCGGTTCCGGCCCGAGACGACGATCGAGCCGTCGGGCTCCTTCGTCAGGGTCGAGCGATTGGTCGCGGTCATCGACTTCGGATCGAGCACGACCCACCGGTTGACGACCGCCGACGCGTGAGCCTTCTCCCACTCCGCCAGCTTCCTGGCCAGGCCGTGCGTCTCGTAGTTCTTCAGGTCGGCCTCGAGCCGGGCAGTCGCCTCGGCCTTCTTGCGCTGTTGCTCGGCCAGCCGGGGGGCCAGCTCCTTCTCGTATGCCGCCAGCGCGGCCTGGGCCGAGGCGATGGCGGCGGCGCGCTTCCGCTCGAGCTCGGGCCGCTTGAGGGCGAACTCGGTCTCGCGATGGCCGAGCTCCTGGGCCAGTCGGTGGTGATCATCCTCGACGGCCTGCATCTCCTTGCGGCAGGTGGCGACCTCCGCGGCGGTCGGCGCGCGGTTGAGGATTCTCATGAACAACTCGTCGATCAGCTTCGAGTCATCTCCCTGCGCGGCGACCAGGCGGGTCAGCGCGCTCGACGGGTCGGCCAGGGCATCGGCGAGGGTCGGCCCGCTGACCAGCGCCATGACGGGACCGAGCTGCATGCCGCTGGAGC
>JAKAUH010000331.1 GCA_021818605.1 Planctomycetota bacterium | reverse complement strand
GGCGATCAGCTCATGCTGGTCGAACGGCAAGAGCTCCTCATGGTCGGTGTACTTCTGGTGGTTCGCGCACAGCCAGTGCGGGAACGCGCGATTCATGATCCCGACGGTCTCGCCGTAGATCCGCCGTGAGAGCGCGGCACCGCCGCATCCCGAGTTGTTCGAGATGACCACGGCGAACCGAGGATCCGTCGCCCCGGCCCAAAGCGCCGTCTTCCCGAGCCGCGAGTGGCCCATCACGATGACCTTCTTGCCGTCGATCTCGGGCATCGTCTCGAGGAAGTCGAGCGCCCGGCTCAATCCCCAGGCCCAGGCGGCGATCGAGCCCCACTCGTCAGGTCCGGGGCGTGTCTGGCCCTCGCGGTAGAACAGCGGATGGACGCCGTTCCTGAACCCGTCGTCATAATCGGGGTCGATGTCCTCGTAGCAGGCGGTGGCCAGGGCGTAGCCGCGCTCGATGATTCGCTCGACGGGCCAGCGTGACGACGCGGCTCCTCGCGAGGATTCGGGGGCGATGTGCTCCTCGTGCACCGTCTTGCCGCCGCGCTCGCGCCGCGTCCAGCGCCGGGAAAGTGGGATGCCGGCATCATTGTTGATGGTGTGATTCCCCTGGAAGTTGAGCGCCAGGAACGCCGGGACCGGGCGTGTTGCCGACACGTCCTTCGGCAGGTAGATCAACAGGTCCATGCGCGGCCCGTCGAGTTTCTCGGTGAACGCGATCGTCACCTCCCGGCGGATCGCCTTGCCGCCGAGGGCGTTGCGGTCCTCGGACCGCAGGCGGACCATCGGGCGGACCGATGACGGACGCTCGGACACCCGGCCATACATCTCGGTCTCGAAGAGGCGCAGCAGTTCGGGCCGGCGGACCTTGACCCACAGGTCGGGCGTCGTGACCTTCTTCCCGTCGGCGGTCGTCAGCGGGTCGATCGGCGCGAACTGGCCGACCTTCGACTCGTCGTAATTCGCCGACGGCTGGGCCACGGCCGACGAGTCCCAGAATCCAATCACCGCGACCAGCACGACGGCCGCACGACAGGGACGGAATCTCGCGTTCATGCCCGGTCAATCTCCCGCGCCGGCCGCGTGTGCCGCAGCCCTCGCCTCGGCGCCCGCCACGCGGCGGGCCATCTGCCTCATCATCGCGCGCTCCGAGATCCCGATCCAGCAATGACCCTGCCCCGGTCCGTATGTGATCGACCCGCCGTGGGCCGGCCGGGCATGCGACAGGAACGCGTCGAGTTGGTGCACGGCGTTGTTGAGGAAATAGTCGTCGGCCTCGCCCACCCAGATGTGGATCTTTCCCTGGAGCTTCGGGCCCAGCTCGGCCCAGTGCTCTTCCAGAATCCGGCGCAGGTCATATGCCTTCCAGTGCTCGGCCGCCGAGCGGTCGATCCGGCCGGTCACCGGGTCCCACAGCGGCTCCGGACGGCCGTCGGCACCTCGCGCGCCATAGGTGGCATTCCACGCGCCCCACTGACCGCCCGAGAATACGTACGAGCCGCCCCGGCCCATCACGTTTTCCATCCGGCATTCGTGCCGCATCGTGAACCGCACGTCGCCTGAGACGTCCCGCGCCGAGGGACGCTCAAACCCGTGTTTGTTCACATACGCGTTCTCGTCCTCGTAGATATTCACCAGCTCGAACGACCGGAAGTCGACACCGTCGGGGCAGAACGACCAGGTGCCGTTGAAGAAGTCGGGGTAAAACACCTGGAGGGCCAACGAGACCCAGCCGCCGGTCGAGCCGCCGTCGAGCACGCGCGACTCGCCGGTGCCGATCCCGCGAAAGACACGCTCGACGCGCGGGATCAGCTCGCGAGTGAGAGCCGCGCCATAAGGCCCGTGATTGGCCGAGTCGACCTGGTAGGGATCGCCCAGCGGCCCCGCGCCATCCAGGTGCAGCAGGATCATCCGCGGCGTCTCGTCCGCCAGCCAGTTCCGACGGAACCGCGAGCCGTCGGCCATCAAGTCGTCGACCTCGGTGTACCGCGCACCATAGCCGCCGATGTGCACGCGGAGCGGATAATGCCGATCCAGCTCGCGGGCGTAATCGCGGGGCAGGATCACGCCGGCGCGAAGGTCGATCGGCCGGCCGTGGAAGTCGCTCAGCAGCTTCGAACGGATCCTGATGTGCTTGACCATGTCGGTGTCGGGCGGGATCGTCTCGTCGGGGAGCGCCCGCGAGAGCACCAGTTCGACAACGCCGCCGGCTGCCGGATCGATCCGCAATGTGCGCACGGGCCCATAGATGTCGCCCGGCGCATTGGCGAGGTTCAGGTCGAGGTTACGATGCAGCACGGCCTGAATGCTGTATTCGCTCGGGCGCAGACGGCCCAGCCCGTCGATGGGGAAGATGGCCGATCGGACGTCGAGCGTCGCGGCGGCGCCGGGCTCGAGGCCGTCGACGTCGCGTCCCAGCACGGGCGGGGCGTCCATGCCGGTGCGGCCCAGCGAGAGCCGCGGCTCGGCCGTTCCCGAAGGCGCGAGGACCACCATCAGCCGGCCGCCGCGGGGCCACGGCGATGCGCCCGGGCTGCCCGTTGTCAGGCCGTCGGCCAGCCTCACGTCGAACCGTAGCGAACCCGGGCGTGACGGAACGGGCTCGTCGGCAAGCAGCTTCATGGGCAGTCCATACCCGGCGAGAAGGAACAGGGCCGCGGCGATCCGCCGGGGCCGGGCACGTCGACGATACCTCGCCGAGTCTTCACACGCGCACCCGGTCATCGGGGTCCTCCGCGGGAGGTTCGGGATAGCGCCGGCGGATCGGCTCGACCTCGCGGGCGATGAACGCGTCGACCTGCTGCTCGCAGCGGCCAATATAACGGGTCGGGTCGAGGACGGTGTCGGCGTCGAACGGCGGGAATGCCGGATCGGCCTGGATCCGGTCCAGAAGGTCGTTGTCCCCGGCACCGTCCTTGATCCGCGACGCGGCGGCCATCGCGTGCTGTCGAATCCGCTCGTGCAGGTCCTGCCGGTCGCCGCCGGCCTGCACGGCCGCCATCAGGAGGTTCTCGGTGGCCATGAACGGCAGTTCGTTCGCAACGTGCCGGGCGATCACCGACGGGTGCACGACCATCCCCGGCACGACGTCGAGATAGAGGTTCAGGATCGCGTCGACGGCGAGGAACGATTGCGGCAAGGTGAGTCGACGCACGGCGCTGTCATCGAGCGTCCGCTCGAGCCACTGCGTGGCCGCGGTCTGCGCGGCGGCGGCCGGCATCGCCATCACGAACCGGCCCAGCGAGCACATTCGCTCGGCACGCATCGGATTCCGCTTGTAGGCCATCGCCGACGAGCCGATCTGCTCGGACTCAAACGGCTCTTCCAGCTCGCGCTCGTGGGCCAGCAGGCGGAGGTCCATGCCGAACCGGTGGGCGCTCTCGCCGATCGCGGCGAGCGCCGTCGTGACCTGGGTGTCGACCTTCCGCGTGTAGGTCTGGCCCGAGACCGGATAGGTCTGGGTGAATCCGAACGCATCGGCGACCATGCAATCGAGCGCTTCGACCTTTTCTTGGTC
>JAKAUH010000350.1 GCA_021818605.1 Planctomycetota bacterium | reverse complement strand
TACAACAGTCCGATGATCGAGGCGACCGACCTGTCCATCCGCACGCCACCTCCGTGACCGTCAGCCCCTGCGGGATGATGGCTCTCGATCGCCGTTCTCGGGTCGTCCGGCAACTCTGTCCCCCTCTCGCGCGTGACGACCGGCCCCGCCAATAATAACGAGTTCGGCGGCTCCAGCGGGAGACCGCGATGTCAACCGGCAGCCGCAGCCACGCCCGGAGTCGACAACCGATCAGTGGGTTAAGATCGCCTTGGGGCCGGCATTCGGCTACAATCGCTTGATTGGCACGCGAAAGGACAGAACTGGGGGTCGCGACATGAAACCGGTATGGCATATCGACGGGAGCGATATCATAGGGCTTCAGGGACGGTCCCGCGATTTCGTGCGTATTATCAACGGTCTGCTCGCCAGTCAAGCCGCTGGCGCCATTCCCGACGCGGCTGTCCGTCTGAACGTAAAGGACACCGAACCGGACGGAGGCGTGGATGCCGCGGTGGACCGACCGGTAGTCGGTGACCCGACGGGTTTTTTCGAGGTCCCGACCTGCTGGCAGTACAAGGCGCAGCCTACAGCCAACATTCAACCCAAAAGTCGAGACAAACGAAAGACTCGCGGGACCGCCAAAGGCAAGACGGGCGAAAGCGGCAAATCCCAGAGTTCTGGGGGACAGGAGGCCGCGCTTCGGGAGGAAATCCGCAAGCCGTACGCACGAGATCTGATCACGAGAAGGTATGCGTACCGCTTCTGCATCGCCGACGACATGCCCGACGAGAAGAAACGGAGGTGGGAGGGCTGGCTGACCGAGGAGGCCGTGAGGATCAACGCGGCGGCCCCGCCGGCGATGGTCGTGACCGCCTCAGACCTGGCCCGGTGGGTGAACCGGCATCCCGCTCTCGTCGCCGGGGAGTTTCGGCAATTCCCGCGTAGCTTCCGCTGCCTCGCCGACTGGCACCGAGATTTCCGGTCCTTCACCCGCGAGTTCGTCCCCTCGGCGGTCTGGACTGCGATGGCCGACAAAGTCCGCCGGCACGTTGACTTCACCCGGCCCGCCATCCCGACCTTGACTATCCAGGGCGAGGCCGGAGTCGGCAAGTCGAGGTCGGTCTGCGAGGCACTTCTCGGCGATCCGGCCCAGGACGCGTTGGTCGCCATCACGAGCGATGAAAAGGACGCCCTCGAGTTCGCCCGGTTCGTTGCCCAGGACCACCAGACCCGGGCAATCCTGGTCGCGGACGAGTGTTCCATAAACTTCCGCGTCGACCTCGCTCGGGTCGCGGAGCCCTGCTCCGACCGACTCCGGCTCGTCCTGATCGACAATAGCCTGCAACGGGAGGGGGGCATGGGAGAGATCCGGCTCGATCGCCTCGAGAGCGGAGAAGTCGACACAATCCTGGAACGAAACTTCCCCGGACTTCCCGCAGACCGTCGTCGGGCCTACTCCGGCCTGGCAATGGGCTTCGTCCGGCTCGCCGTGGACCTCTGCCGGCACGATCATCTCGTCCCGCCGGACGGCCGGATCGACTCAGTCTTCAGTTTCTTCCACGACGCCTACCTCAAGCGCCGTCTTCGGCCCGAAGAGCTCGATGCCGTCGAGCTCGTCTCCCTGTTGCCGCGGGTCGGATATCGCGATGACGTCAAGTCCGAGCTGGAGGGGTTGTGCTCTCAGCCACTCGTCGGCCTTCGCGCCGATGCCGTTGTGAAAGCCGCCCATAGGCTCAAGCAGGCCCCCGGGTTCATCGCCTTCGCCGGCCGCTACCTCTACGTAACCCCGACGCTGATCGGGCAGGTCGCGTTCCAGGGCGCCTGGGATCGGTGGATCGCCCCGGACCCAGATGCGTTTCTGTCCGCGCTCCAGGAGTCGTTCATCGTCCCTTTCATGCGGCGAGTCCAGGAGGCGGGCACTGAGGCGATGAGGAGCATCGTTTCGGATTTTTTTCTCGGCTGGACAATGAAGCTAGGTCCCCCGGAACTGGGTGCTGAAGAGACCGTCCTCCGTCTCGTGCGACTCGTCGAGGTCCGGCCCGAGGTCATCGTCCCAATCCTGCGGGGGCTTCTCGAAGCGACGCCGCCCGACGACTTGAGGCGGCTTCACTCGTCCAGTTGGGGCGGACAGCAGGCCCGGCGTCAACTGGTCTGGCTGGCCGAGAAGCTGTCCCACTTCTCCGAGACCTTCACCGACGCAGAGTCGATCCTCCTGAGATTGGCCGCAGCCGAAACCGAGTCGCACCTGGGCAACAACGCGTCGCATGTCTGGGCGGAGCTATTCCGGATCGGCCTGTCGGGAACGCCGATCCCGTTTCGAGAACGGCTGGCCCTTCTCGATCGCCGGCTCGTTACCGCCGACGCAACCCAGCAATCCCTCGCACTCTCCGCGCTCGACGAGATCCTGGCGGACGGCCCGGTCTCTCGCCTGGCGACGCCTCCCGCCCTGTTCGGCCGCATTCCGCCACCGGAGTGGCGACCAGCCGACCAGGCCGAACGCCGAGAGTGCCGCCGGGCGGCGCTGGAGATGGCGGCCAGAATCGCGCTGGGCGGGGAAAGGGTGGCGGATGGCATTCGCGGCGCGGTCGTGCGGCGGCTGTCCCCGCTCCTCCTCGCCGGGTTCCTCGACGAGGTCAGGGCCATTCTCGGACCGCCCCCGCTATCGGACGCGCTGCTCATCGAGGTTGTGCGAGGGTTGGAACAGTTCCTTGATGTCTTTTGCCGGGAACACGAGATCGCCGTTCACCGCCCGAACGAGGCCGTCGGCCCGGCCTCCGGAAACCAGACCGGCGATGAGTCGAGACTGCGCGGGCTCCCGCGGGCCGCCAGCGTTGAACTCGAAGCCCAGGTACGGGACTGGTATCACAGCCTCATCCCCGGCGACCTCCATAGCCGGTTGGTCAGCCTCGTTGGCCAGGAATTCTGGCGCAAGCAGCTAGTCGGGGACGCCGACGCCTGGCAGCAGGCCCTCGCCGGGTTGGCGTCCGAGATGGTCCGATCGCCCGCCCAGCTCCAGCGGGAGCTCGGCTGGCTGTGCTCGCCGGACGCTCGCAGTGCCTTCCCGTTTGGGCAGGTCCTTGCCGAGGCGGACGCCGAGGGCACGCTGCTCCACTGGATGCTCCGAGACGTACCACAGGCCGGAGGCACGGCCCTTGCCCGGGGATACCTGGAGCGGGTCGCGGCAACCCGCCTGGACCTGCTCCCTCGTATCAATGAGGAGCTCGACCGGTTGCAGGCGGAGAATCCGCGGGCCGCGTATGAAGTCGTCTGGTCCGCGGGAAACGAGGTCCGGAAGGTCCACCGCTTATTCGCAATGGTCGACCAGGGCGTGCTCGGGGCCGAGTTCCTGCGGGGGTTGGAGTACGGCGAACGGGATCGCCAGCTTGGGGAAGACGAGTTGCTCGGCGCCGTCGATCGCCTGATCCGCGCCGCGCAGGATGGTAACGAGCGAGCGGCTCCGGCAGCCCTGCAACTGCTCCACGGGTGGATCCGCCCGGGCGGGGGGAAAACAGGGACCGACCGCCTGCGCACC
>JAKAUH010000608.1 GCA_021818605.1 Planctomycetota bacterium | reverse complement strand
TTCATTTTTCAGTTTTCAGTTTAGATTCCCTGATGTTCGGCTGGCCAGAGAACTTCGGACATCGTAGCCCCACCTGTTTGATGTCGTGAGCGACCAATCGACCGCGGAAGACAGGGACTGAAAACTGAAAACTGAAAACTGAAAACTGTAACCGAAGTGAACCTACTTCTTCGCCGCCTTCCACAGCTCCAGGAGGTCCTCGGACGCCCGCTCGCGGATGCCGTTATCGGAGAGGATCTCCTCGGTGGCGTCGAGGGCTTCCTTGTGGTTGAAGACCATGGTCTCGCTGGCGCGGTCGTCGAAGCTGATGGTGGTGTACTTTTCCTTCGAGTCGCGGAGGAGCTCCACCATGTGGCGGATGTTCTTGACCTTGATGCCGTTGACCTCCTTGACGACCTTGTAGACCGGGCTGTCATAGCCCTTGGCGATCCGGTGGGGGAACATCGGCGCGACGACCATGACGAGCTCCTCGCCGGGGAACTTCGGGTAGTCGCCGCGGCGAGTCACCAGCGGGCTGCCGATGATCGACAGCACCGACGAGGCCCGGCCGAACGCCGCGGCCAGTTCGCTGCACACCGGTGAGAAGACGAGCGGGCCGTAGACGAAGTACGAGGGATACTTTCCGCGCAGGGGCTCGATCAGCATGGGATAGTGCGACTTGACCGGCACGTCGATCTTCATCGTCTTCCCCTGGCGGATGATCGTCAGCGGGAGCGTGGTGTCCCGGGCCGCCTTCTGCACGAAGTAGTGGAAGTTCAGCCGTAGCCGGTCGCTGATCTTGACCATGCCCGTGTTGTCGAGCTCGTGATCGCCGATCCTGGTGATCAGGTCGAACGGGCGCAGCGGGTCGTTCGGATCGGCGGGGTTCGGCGAGTGGACGACCATTCCGTGGGTCTTGCGGTCGAGGCGGAGGAAGGCGCGCAGGGCCTCGTTTTCGAGCGTCTGGAGCGGCTCGTGCAGGGCCGGCTTGCCATCATAATGGCCGTCGGCGACGTCCTGGAGGAACAGGTCCACTTCCTCGCTGGGGATGATGTAGCCGATGTTGTCGGCCTGGGTGAGCTTGCTGAAGATCACGCCGATCATCTTGCCGTCGATGAGCGCGGGGCCGCCGCTGTTGCCGGGGTTGATGGCCGCGTCGACCTGCACGCGGACGCCCGAGACGCCGTCGTGGTAGCCGGTGAACTCGATCCGCGAGACGATCCCCTTGGTGATCGAGAGCGTCGAGCCGCCCTGAGGATAGCCGTAGGCCAGCACGGTCTCCTTGACCTCAGGCAGCGCGGCGGTGCGAGCCAGGGGCGTCCGCTTGTCGAAAAACGATTCGTCCTCCAGCCGCAGGACGGCCAGGTCAATTCCGGGGCTGACCGCGACGACCTTCGCCGGCAGCTTCTCACTCGACTGGCTCCCCTCGACGAAGAGCTGGCTGGCATAGGTGACGACGTGCGCATTCGTCAGGATGCGCTTGCCGTCGATGACGATGCCCGTCCCGCTGGCCTCGCTGGGGCTGTGCTTGGTCCAGGGCTTCGTCAGGTCAGGGCCCCGCATCGTGGCGGTGATCTTCACCACCGAGGCGCGGATCCTCGTCTCCTGGTCGGAGTCAATGGCGCCGTCGATACCGGCCGCCCAGGCCGGAATCGCGGAGAAAATGGTCGAGAACAGCACCAGCGCCGGGCCCATCGCGACCGCGCGCGACCGCCCCTTCGTCGTCATCCGTGTCGTCTTCATCGCGGGGACTCGCTCCTCGTTATCTTGTACCCTGACCGGGAATTCGCCCCATCTTATCCCCGTTGGCACCGGGTGGAAAGTGCGTGGAGCGGATGCTGCACTCCGATCCTGCGACGGCCCGTGGCGAGCCGCGCTGCGGGGTGCGATAGTAAGAGGCCGACGCCTGTTCCCTATTTTTCTCGGGAGTCGCCGACCATGATCCGCCGCGCGCCGATCGTCGCCTGGGGGTTGATGCTGATTCTCGCCCTGATCTCGGGGCCCGCGCCGGGCCAGCAGCCTGCCCGCCCTGCCGACGGCTCGCCGAGCCGTCCGGCGTACGACGACTGGTCGACCAGCGTGGATACCGGGGGCGTGGTGGCGGCCGGCGGTCGCGAGGCGGTGCACGCAGGCATCGAGATCCTCCAGCGCGGCGGCAACGCCGCGGACGCCGCCGCCGCGACGATCCTGGCCCTGAGCGTCACCGACTCACGCTCGTTCTGCTTCGGCGGCGAGGTGCCGATCCTGGTCTACAGCGCCCGGACCAGGGGCGTGACCGTGATCGCCGGCCAGGGAGCCGGCCCCCGGCTGGCCACGCGCGAGGAGTTCGCCAAACGCGGCGGCATCCCGCTCAAGGGGATCACGGCCGCGGCGGTCCCGGCGGCACTCGACGCCTGCCTGACGCTGCTCGACCGATACGGCACGATGACCTTCGCCCATGTGGTCGCTCCGACGCGGCAGATCCTCGCCCGCCCGCCGCGCCGCCAGCCCTGGCACGCCGATCTCGCACGGACGATCGAAACCCTCGTCGCCGCCGAGGCCCTGGCCAACGGCGACCGATCGCGCGGGCTCCGCCTGGTCGCCGATGCGTTCTACCGCGGCCCGATCGCCCGGCGGATCGACGCCTGGTCCCGCGCCGACGGCGGACTGATCCGCTACGGCGACCTCGCGAATCACGTCACGCGGATCGAGGAGCCGGTCTCCGTCACCTACCGCGGCCACACGGTCTACAAGTGCGGGCCGTGGACGCAGGGGCCCTGCCTGCTCGAAGCGCTGCAAATCCTCGAGGGCTTCGACCTGGCTTCCATGGGGCGCGGTAAGCCCGAGACGATCCACGTAATGGCCGAGGCGATCGAGCTCGCGATGGCCGACCGCGATACTTATTACGCCGACCCCCTCTTCGTGGATGTGCCGCTGGATGAGCTACTGATGCCCGAGTACGCCTCGAAGCGGCGGGCCCTGATCGACCGAAAGCACGCCTCGCTCGAGCGGCGGCCGGGCGACCCGCGTCAGGGGAAGCCGCGGCTCGACCCGGCGGCCGACCCGGCCGAGCGCCGGCCGGCTCCCTCGCCGGCGGCCGTGCGAGATACGACCACCTGCCTCGTGGCCGACGAACACGGCAATGTCGTCGCCGCCACGCCCAGCGGCTGGTCGGGCGTCGTGGCCGGCGACACCGGCGTCTGGCTCGGTAGCCGGCTCCAGAGCTTCAACACCTGGGAGGGCCATCCCAACGTCATCGAGCCCGGCAAGCGCCCGCGGATCACGCTCTCGCCGACGATCGTACTCGACGCCGGGGGCCGGTTCGAGAGCGCGATCAGCGTCGCTGGCGGCGATAACCAGGATCAGATGACCTTGCAGGTCCTGGTGGACCTGATCGACTTTGAACTCGAACCGGTTGACGAGGTGAGGGTCCCCCGTTTCATGACGGATCACTTCATCAGCTCGTTCGGCCAGAAGCCGCCGGCGCTCGGGCAGCTCCGGATCAACCCCGAATTTGGGGCGGAGACGCTGGCGGCACTGAAGGCGATGGGTCACAAGCTGGTCGTCCGGCCGGGCCCGCTCGCCGCGGCGCCGTGCGTCCTCCGGATCGATCCCGATGACCTGGCGAACCGTTACCGTGCCGCCGGAGATCCCCGCACCGGACGGCATGTGGAGGGAATCCCGTGACATCGTCGCAGGTGTGTGAGGCTGGCGCGACGGAGAAATCCCGCGGCCGGCACCTCAGGCGGATTCCCGATCCACGCCCGCCATCAGCCCGGCGATCGAGAGATCCTCATCGAGATCGGGCCAGTGCAGGCTGATCCCTCCGCCGCCGATCTCGTAGCGCATCCGCTGGGCCGGGGTCGCCGCGTGCAGCGTCGGGAACCAGGCCAGTGGGACGCTCAGGATGCGCCCATCGGTGAAGGTCACCTGCATCATCGTTTTCGTGCACTTCACCGACTTCGCCAGTGCCGTCGCGGGAACGAACGCGCGTCCGGACCTGGACCGAGGTCGTCGACTCGGCGATATGCTCATGGCGGGCCTTCGTTGCTGAAGATGCGGAAGAACCGGCAGGGACCTAATCTCAGCACCGTCGGCGTCCGACACAGCCCCTCCGTGCTCCACCCCATCGAGCGAGGTTTCCCCGAGCAGAGCATACGACGTCGGACCCGGACGAGGAAGTCCGCAAGGCACGCCATCGCCTCGATCCCTCGTTCCCGGGCAGGCCGCTTCCCCGGCGCCGAATCCAGCCGTATAACGGACCCGGACATCGATCCCCGGGAGTCCTCGACATGATCCTCTCCAATCGCCCCACCCCCTGGTACACCACCGCCTACCGCCGCGCCGTGATCGACATGCACATCCCCGACTGGGATGATGCGTTCCTCTCGCGGCTGGACGTCAAGCAATATGTCGCGATGATCGAGAAGGCCCGCGCGCAGTCGATCGTGGCGTATGCGATGTCGCACGTCGGCCTGTTCAACTACCCGACGAGGGTCGGCCGCCAGCACAGGAACCTCAAGGGCCGCGACGTCGTCCGCGAAGTCATCGACGGCTGCCACGCGAAGAACATCGCGGTCGTGCTGTACAACAGCCTGATCTTCGACCGGACCTCGGCCGACCTGCACCCCGAGTGGCGGATGCGCGGGATCGACGGCGGATTCCACGGCGCCGGCGGACGCCACGGCCTGGTCTGCCCGAACAGCCCCTATCGCGAGTACGTCCGCGCCTGGGTCGAGGAGCAATGCCAGCGGTACGAGCCCGAGGGCTTCCGGTTCGACATGACCTTCTGGCCGGCCGTCTGTTACTGCGAAGCCTGCAAGAAGCGGTTCGCCGACGAGGTCGGCGGCGCGATCCCCACCAAGGTCGACTGGCACGACGAGAAATGGCTGGCGTTCCAGCACCGGCGCGAAGCCTGGATGGCCGAGTTCGCCGCCATCGCCACGAGCACCGTTCACTCGAAACGCCCGGGGACCACGGTCGAGCATCAGGCCTCAACGTTCCCGCTCCACTGGCAATTCGGCGTCAATGTGCCCCTGATCCCGCAGAACGACTTCCTCCAGGGTGATTTCTACGGCGACTCGTGGCAGGGGTCGTTCGTGCGCAAGCTGCTCGAGAACATCACGCCAAATCGTCCGTTCGGGTTTGAAACCAGCTTCTCGGCCGAGCTGGCCGACCACACCGCGATGAAGTCCGAGGCCCTGCTCGAGGCCAAGGCCTCGGCCGCCGTCGCCGACAACGCCGCGTTCATCTTCATCGACGCGATCGACCCGATCGGCACGCTCAATCCCCGGGTCTACGACCGCATGGGCCGGATCTTCGAGCGCCTGATGCCGTACTACGCCGAGCTCGGCGGCAAGCGGGTTGCCGACGTCGCCGTGTACTACAGCCTCGACTCGAAATTCGACTTCGCCGGCAGCGGTCACGCCGTCCCCGGCGCCGATACGACCGACGCACATACAAAGAGCGTCACCGCCGTCACTCGCGCGCTGGGAAGCCATCACCTCCCGTTCGGCTTCATCACGAAGACGACCCTGGCCCACCTCGACGATCACAAGGTGCTGGTCCTGCCGAACGTCAACATGATGGACGACACCGAGCTCGAGGCAATCCGGGGTTGGGTCCGCCGCGGCGGCCGATTGCTGGCCACCGGCTGGACCTCGATCACCGACACCCGGGGCCGCGCCCGCAAGGACTTCGGCCTGGGCGACGTGTTCGGAGTAACGCTCAAATCGCCGAGCTGGACCGCCTGGCCGCACTATGTCGCACCGGTGGGAGATGACTCATCCCTCTTCGGCGACTTCAGCCCGAGCTATCCGGCATTCGCGCGGACGACCGGCCAGGAAGCGACGGCGCGGGCCGGATCAGGCGCCCGCGTGCTGGCGACGACGACGCTGGTCTGGCCGGCGCCCGACGCGACGCGGTTCTCGTCGATCCACAGCAACCCGCCGTGGCAGGCGACGGAGCGGCCCGAGGTCGTGCTGAATACCTTCGGCCGCGGCCGGGCGATCTACTGCGCCAGCCCGATCGAGACGATCGACAGCCTCGCGGCGACGGTCGTCCGACTGGTCCGTCGGCTGGAGGACCGATTCCGCTTTGAGGCGGATGCGCCGTCGGCCGTCGAGCTGACGCTGTTCCACCAGCCCGAGCGGCACCGGTACCGCCTCAGCCTGGTGAACTTCCAGAAAGACCTGCCGAACATCCCAGTGGTCGACATCCCGGTCCGGCTCCGCCTGCCGGCGAAGGTCGTCCGCGTGGTGCAGCTCCCCGGCGACCGCGCGATCGAGCACACCGAGGCCGACGGCGTCGTCCGGTTCACGGTGCCCCGGCTGGAGACCCTGGCCATGTTCGCGGTGATTGTCGAGTAGCGAGTTCAGGCCCGGGAGTGACCCCCGAGATCGAGTGGCACGCCGGTCTCGGTGATCCGGCCGAGAAACCAGCCCTCGACGAGTTCCGTCAGAAAGCCTGAGATAATCGCGACAACGCTCAACGACGAACTCGGTGGACGATCATCGTCTCCTTCGAAGCGATAGAAAGTACCCTCGTGGTAGAGGAACTCGCGAGCGCGCGACGGGAAGTCAGGTCCGACCTCAATCCAGCCTGGCGGGGGATTCGGGTTCCTCACGGATAGCTTGATCGCGGGGATCGGCTGGCTCAGTTTCAGCTTCGCATTGATCCGATCGGACGAGTAGCCGATCCACAGCAGGATGGATCGCTCGATCATCTGTCGTTCCAGTTGCAGCTTGAGAAACCACGCGTTGCCGGACGAATCCCGAGAATGAAGCCTGGCGAAGTCCTCGAGCGATGGGAGCTCATACGGCTGGAGAGAAACCGAGATATCAGAACTGGACTCGATCTGCTTCGCCAGGTCCTCGAAGGTCGAGCGGAAGAGTCGAAGCGCGTCGGCCCACATTCTGTACCTTCGCTCATCCTGCTCCCGGACTTTCTGAAGGGCGAGACTCAGCCCGGTCACCTCCTTCCGAGCCAGGTCGATCTGGCGGAGACTGTCCTGAATGCGTTCGACGATCAGCTCAAGGAGCAGTGTGATGTCCCCCTCATCTGAAGCTCGCAACGCTTCGTAATAACGCTCGCGATCCTTGCGCCGGATGATCACGATCGGATAGCCGGCCCGGATCAACTGGAGGTTGAGAATCGCCCGTGCCGTGCGGCCGTTGCCGTCTCGGAACGGATGGATGTGGACGAGCCAGGCATGACTGACGGCGGCGAGCAGTGGCACGGGCAAATCCGTTGCCGATGCCAGCCACCTTGCATAATCGTCCATCTGCTCCGGGACCTTGATGGGATGAGGAGGCTTGTGGGGCGAATTGGTGATCTCGACCTCAACCTGGCGATAGGCCCCCGAATCACCGGTCCTTCCAAGAACGAGACTCTGGATCTCGCGAATCTCCCACTGTGTGATCGGTGCACCAGCCCCGGCGATCTTCTCCAGGTATTCGAGCGCCTCGTGAAGATTCTGAACCTCGCTCGAGTCCTCTGGCGGCTTGCCGGAGATCGTGATGCCTCTCTGAATGGCGATCTCCGTCTCGCGGAGAGTCAACCGATTTCCTTCGATAGCCGCACTCTCGTGAACGCTCTGAACACCCCATTCCCGGCGAAGTCTCGCCAGCGTCATCTCATCGAGAGATCCGCCCAGGCGGAGCAGCCGGACTTCGTCATCGATGCGCCTGACGGTTTGGAGGACTCGGGAGGCTCGCGCGTCGTCGACTAGATACGGCGTTCCGGTCAGGAGTTCCATCGAATTGACTCCAGAGAGGAATTCGCGTCGCCTCAATCCATCAGCACCATCGAGAGCTGCCGCTGATACTCGGTGACCAGTTCGGCGTCGGGCGGCAGGAGCTGGAAGATCGCGATCATCATCTGGCGGGCGCGCTCGCCCGTGCCGCGGCGGTCGCGCTCGACCAGGTCGAGGCAAAGCGCCAGGGCGTCGGCGTACTGACCGGCGGCGGCGAGGGCCTCGGCGAGCTGGAACTTGTGCTCGAAGTTCTCGGGGTCCTGCGCCAGCGCCGCGCGGGCCGCCTCGATGCTGCCGCCGGCCTCTCGGCCCTGCAGCCTCAGGGTGATCTCGGCCTTGAGCCGCTCTCCCTCGGGCTCGAGGAAGCCGTTCTTGCGCTCGAGCTCGAGGATGCGGGCCTGGGCCTCGTCGAGCCGGCCGTCTTCCATCGCGATCCGCGCCAGGCCAAGGTGCGCCCGCAGCAACTCGGGGTCGAGCGCCAGGGCCTCGTTGTACCGGGCCTCGGCCGCGCCGGGATCCGTGGTCTCGAGCTCCTGGGCGGCGGCCGCGATCTGCTCGGACTCGCTCGGCATCAGGCGATCGAGCCACGCCCGGATCGCCGCCTCGGGCTGGACGCCCACGAAGCCGTCCACCACGCGGCCATCCTTCACCGCGAAGACCGCCGGGATCGACCGCACGCCAAAGTCCGCCGCCAGACCGGGCTGGCTCTCGGTGTCGACCTTGGCCAGCACGAACTGGCCGTTGCCCGACCGTGCCAGGCTCTCAAGCACCGGGCCGAGCATCCGGCACGGGCCGCACCACTCGGCCCAGAAGTCGATCACCACGGGGACCTGCGCCGATCGCTCGATCACCTCGCGCTCGAAGTTCTCCCCGGTCGCCTCGACGATCCACGGTGAAGTCTCTGACCCAGATTCGCTCATCGCTCGGTTACCCGCTTCGTTCCCCTCGCGAGCGGCCGTTCGCCGATCGGCCCGTCGTCGGCTGTCGCCAGTTTCCGCCCGCCAACGACTTCATCATACGGAGGATGACCCCGGCGGGAAAATCCTCCGACCCGACCGCTCCTTGCTCTCGAAGGCGTCTTCTCGACTGCCAGACTGGCAAGAATGACCCGCCGACTCCGACCGCCAGCGCCGACCGTTCCATCGGCCGGATACCGCGAACAGCAACCGGCGCCCGGCATCAGGCCCCGGTAATACCGGGACTTCGGTGGAGAACCGCCCGGTGATGCCGGATATTCGCCCACACAACCGCCCGAATCGGCACGGCCCTTGCTACAAACGCCCCTGGATTCGACTCAACAGGAATATCGCCTCGACGACAGAACGCATCAGGCGATCGACACTCTGCATGGAGGACGACAGGATGTTGGTGCTCACCCGGAAGATTGGCGAGAAGATCCTGATCGGCGACGACATCACGCTCACCGTGGTCGATATCGGCCCGGCGCGGATAAAACTGGGCATCAGCGCCCCGCCGAAGTATCGGATCCTGCGCAGTGAACTGGTCTTCGACCTCGAGTCGCCCAATCCCTCCGACGACGCGGGAATGCCTTCCAACCGCTCCGAGACTTCTCGCTCCTCTGATCAACGGATCGCCGAACCGGTTGGCGCCTGAGCTCTCCAGCCGCCCGAGCGAGCGATTGCGTCCGAGCAGCGATGCATCGGGTGGTCGTCAAGCCTCTTTACCAGGGGCGTGAGGCCGTCGTATGCTCGTACGACCGCGCGGCGCGTGCCGGCCAGTGCCAGGGTGAGGGTCCAGGTTGATCCTTGCCCCCCGGTGGGCCGCCGACCGCATGCGATCGATCGACCCTCAGCCGGAGAATCCCCCATGAGACGACCCGCCCTCCCCACGGCCGCGATCACCGCGGCGATCGCCTGGCTCGTTCTGCCCGCCTGCTCCGCCACCGCCCGCGCCGCCTCGCCCTTCCCCGACAAGAACCTCGAGGCCGCGATCCGCGAGGTGCTCAAACATGAGCCCAAGGTCGAGCTGACCGACGAGAAACTGCAGAACGTCTATTTCCTCGACGCCAGCGGCAAGGACATCAAGGATCTCACCGGGCTGGAGAAGTGCAAGAACCTGGCCGAGTTGAAGCTCCCCCGGAACAAGATCGCCGACCTCAAGGCGCTCAAGGACCTGGCGAACCTCCAGTTGCTGGACCTGTCCGACAACGCGATCAAGGACATCACGCCACTGGCCAATCTCAAGGCGCTCCAGTACCTCCAGCTCTCGGGCAACCAGATCGAGAAGCTCGAGCCGCTCTCGGGCCTGACCAACCTGACGGCGCTGGACCTGAGCAAAAACGCGATCAAGGACATCGCCCCGCTGGGCAAGCTGACGAAACTATGGACGCTCCAGATCGCGAAGAACCAGGTGAAGGACATCAAGGCCCTGGAGAAGCTCACTCGGCTCTCCGACCTGGACCTGGGCGACAACAAGATCGAGGACGTCCGCGCCCTGACGAAGCTAACCGAACTGAAGCTGCTGATCGTCCCGCGGAACAGGATCAAGGACCTGAAGCCGCTGGTCGACGCCGCGAAGGCCGACGCCGCCGGTCCCAAGCTCTTCGCGCCGTATTTGCGCCTCTATCTCGCCGGCAACCCGCTGCCCGACGCCGTCAAGAAGACCCAGCTCGCCGCGCTCAAGCAGGCGGGGGTGCGGGTGGAGGGGTAAGTCGGAGGCGACTCGTCATCGACAAGATCCGAAAGAAGGCCCCAGCGACGAGTCAACGGGGTGCCCTCGAACATCGGGGGCGCCCCGTTCTGCGTTTTCGCGACGTGGACCGCCCGAAGACCGGCTATAATCGAACTCGACGTGCTCGCCGAGTGGATGCCGATAGGAGCTCCGCGGAAGTCGCCCCCTCGTGAACCGCTCGGAACTCGAGAACCTGCTGGCTGAGGACGAATCCGATCGCGTCGAACTGACGATCTCCTTGACGGACACCGACAAGTTCAGCGAAGCGATCTGCTCATTTGCCAACGACATGCCGAACTCGGGCAGGCCCGGCTATCTCTTCATCGGCGCGACCCCCGCGGGCAAGGCCAGCGGAGCGGCCATTACCGATGAACTCCTTCAGAACCTCGCGGCGATCCGATCGGACGGAAATATCCAGCCTCTTCCCGTGATGAACGTCGAGAAGTGGCATCTTGGTGAGGGCGAGATCGCGGTCGTTGAAGTTTTCCCGTCCGACCTTCCGCCCGTCCGATACAAGGGGCGGACCTGTATCCGCGTCGGCCCCCGACGTGCCCACGCGAGTCCCGCCGAGGAGCGAATCCTCTCCGAACGGCGTGTCGATCGAGTCCGGACCTGGGACGCTCGTGTCGGCCGGGAGGCCGGGCTGGACGACCTGGCCCTGGAACTCTTTACCCTCTCGTATCGGCAGCACGCCGTGGCCCATGAAGTCGTCGAGGAGAACGATCGCCCCCTGGATCTTCAACTGGCTTCCTTGCGGTTCTATGACCTCAAGGCACGTCATCCGACGAATGCTGGCGTCCTCCTCTTCGGCAAGGATCCCGCCTTCTTCTTCGCCGACGCCTACGTGCAATATGTCCGGTACGCCGGTGCCTCCCAGGCCGACGATGTCATCCACGAACAGAGGTTGGTAGGCGATCTCTTCGACATCCTGCGCGATCTCCGGCGACTCGCACGCGAGGTCGCCGAGGAGAGGCCGCTCGAGCATGCCGACCTCTCCGAGTCCATCGTATTCGATTACCCGCCCCGAGCCATGCGCGAGCTGTTCATGAACGCGGCGATCCATCGGAACTACGAGGATTCGACGACGCCCATCTTGATCAACCACTACAATGACCGGATCGAGATCCAGAACCCAGGTGGTCTGCACGGTGACCTCACCTCGGAGCGATTTCCGGACGGCACGGCCTACCGCAATCCGATCCTCGCTGAGGCCGCCAAGGTGCTGAGATTCGTCAACCGCTTCGGTCGGGGCATCCAGATCGCACAGACCGAACTCCAACGAAACGGCTCGCCGCCGGCCGCGTTTGACCCACGCCCCAACTTCTTTCTCGCGACGGTCCGGAGGCGTCCATGAAAACACTTGCCTTCTTCAATAATAAGGGAGGCGTCGGCAAGACGTCCCTCGTCTATCATCTGAGCTGGATGTTCGCCGAGATGGGCGTGAACGTGGTCGCCATCGACCTGGACCCCCAGTCCAACCTGACCTCGTCTTTCCTGGAAGACGAGCAACTCCTCGAGTTATGGGATACGGAGCGCTCAGTCCCGACCATCCGGGGGCTGATCCAGCCGCTCCTGGATCGCCTGGGAGACATCGGGACGCCCGATCCAGTCGAGATCGATCGGCGAATCGGGCTGGTGCCCGGGGATCTCGGGCTGAGTCTCTTCGAGGATCGACTGGCCGAGACCTGGGGCCGGTGCTTCGACGACAACACCGCCAACGCGTCCGACGCCTTCCGGGTCACAACAGCGTTCTACCGTGTGATGGAAAGGGCCGCGCGACAGCGAAATGCCGACCTCGTGTTGATCGATGTCGGTCCCAATCTTGGGGCCATCAACCGCGCCGCCCTGGTCTCCGCCGATCACGTCGTCATCCCGCTGGCGGCCGACCTGTTCTCGCTCCAGGGACTCCGCAACCTGGGGCCCACTCTGCGCTCCTGGCGAGCAGGCTGGGAGGACCGCAAGGCCCATCAAGCCCGGCGACTGCCCAACCTCGGGCTCGCGATACCCTCGGGAGCGATGCATCCGGTTGGTTACGTCGTGATGCAACCGTCGGTGCGAGAGAACTATCCGGTCGCCGCGTATCGTCGCTGGATCCAGCGGATCCCCAGGGTCTACTCCAAGGAAGTCCTCGAGCAGCCGGAATCCGCCGAGATACCGGAACCCGATCCGATGGCACTCGCGACCCTGAAGAACTACCGAAGCCTCGCGCCCATGGCGCAGGAGGCGCGCAAGCCCATGTTTGCCCTCAAGGCGGCCGACGGGGCCATCGGCGGCCACGCCGCCGCGGTGCACGCCAGTTATCGGGCATTTTGGGATCTCGCGGAGCGCATCGCGGACGCCTGCGAACTCCCATTATCGGCCCGCCGGCTGAGCCGACGGCGTGAGAGCCTCGTAAGCAGCCCATCCCACCTCGTCGACGGTCCTTGAGGGTTCTTTAACGGCCGCGGAGTTCCTCGATCTCGCCGCGCAGGCACTCGTTCTCAGCCTTGAGGTCGGCGAGCTCCCGCTCGGCCAGCTCGAGCTGGGCCTCGGTGATCTTCAGGTTGTCCTCGGCGAGCCGGCGGCGCGTCTCGGCCAGGTCGAGCTCGAGCGTGACCAGCCGGCGCGCCCGTGCAAGCATCTGGTCGAAAGTCGCGGGCTCGCCCTCGGCGGACGGTTCATCTCCCCGCTCTGGCCCGTGCGATGATTCCGCTTCCAAATGCCCGCCCTCCTTATCCTTCGGGTGCCCATGGACCAGGCGCCCGGCTTCCCCGTCCCGCCGCAGTCGTGGTCCCTCGATCCTCGATGAACCCGATTTTATCCGGGCCTGACCTCCGGATCATGTTCCGCCCGTATAAAACACAGTCACGACCGGGGACCGCGATGGCGGACGACGCCGGGGCCCTGCTCATGCGGGCCGGCGAGGAACGGTCAGACGGGTATCGAGCTTGCTAGATAATCCCTCGCGCACCGCTCCACCGCACCGGCCGGGGCGCGTCGGAATGGCATAAACATTGAGGGGGGCAATCATGGACGACCATGGACGTCCGATGGCGAGGATCGCGGGGTTCCTGGGCCGGCATTTCCTGGCGCTTTTGTTCGCGTCGTATGCCGCGGCGGCATTCTGGCCGGGGCCCGGTCTGGGAATGCGTTCGCTGACGCTCGGGCGGATCGGAGTGGGCCCGATCCGGACCGAGGCGTCGCTGCCCTTCCTCATGCTGGCCTGCCTGCTGTTCAACGCCGGGCTCAACGTAAGACTCTCGCAGATCGGCGGGCTGGTCCGACGGCCCCGGATGCTCGGAGCGGGACTGGCGGCCAACGTCTTCTTCCCGATCGTTTTTATCCTCGCCGTCTCGTGGTGGATGACCTGGTGGCACAACCTGGACGAGACCCAGAACCTGCTGGTCGGCCTGGCGTTAATCGCCTCGATGCCGATCGCCGGATCATCGACCGCCTGGTCGCAAAATGCCGACGGCGACATGCCATTGAGCCTCGGCCTCGTGCTCGGCTCGACGTTCCTC
Source organism: Planctomycetota bacterium (assembly GCA_021818605.1). GTDB lineage: Bacteria > Planctomycetota > Planctomycetia > Isosphaerales > Isosphaeraceae > JAKAUH01. Next base: position 4,534 of record JAKAUH010000608.1, on the reverse strand, counting down.
AGCCCGCTGCTGACGCCGATGGCGCTGCACGCCGTGGGCTTCGTGGCGATCGGCGACTACGGCGAGGACCTGCACGAGCTGGCCTCAGGACATACCGGGTCCTTCCTCGCGATCGGCGTGCTGGCACCGTCCGTCCTGGGGATCCTCGCCGGACGCGCCGTGCGACCCGAGCGATTGAGCACGATCAAGCCGCATCTGAAGGTGATCAACTCGGCGATCCTGCTGGCGCTCAATTACTCGAATGCGGCGATCTCGCTGCCCCAGGCGATCGCGCATCCCGACCTCGATTTCCTCACCATCACCCTGGGCGTGGTGACGTCGTTGTGCGTGCTGGCCTTCGTGGTCGGCTGGGTCATCGCCCGCGTGCTCGGCGCCGGGCGCGATCAGAGGATCGCTCTGATGTTCGCCCTGGGGATGAATAACAACGGGACCGGGCTGGTGCTCGCCTCGATGGCGCTGGCTGATCACCCGGCCGTCATGGTGCCGATCATCTTCTACAACATGGTTCAGCACCTGGTCGCCGGCGCGGCCGGCGCGCTGATCCAGCGCCCGGCCCGCGAGCGAGCGGTGGCCGCTCCGATCGCGGCCGTGTCCACCAATCCCACACCCACCGCCGACATTCATCCTTCCCTCGACCGGGCGGAGCGGCTACACTGCACTCATGCGGTCCAGGGGTGAGTCGGCGGCACGATCGATCGATCCCTCGGGATCGGGTCCCCGCGGTGCGAGGCAGCCGCTTTCTTTCTCTCTCTCTCCCTCCCTCGCTCGCTCCAGGGCGGAATCCCGTGATCTCCAGCGCACCCAACAGCCGGCCGGAGGATCCTCACGACCCAAGCCGGCGGCTGAGGTACGACGACCTGTCCGCGATCGTGGAACGCCCAGCCGACGGCCGGGGCGCGCGGCGAACGACAGTCGAGGATCCGACGACGCCACCGCACGAACCCGGCCACTCGGGCCGCGTCTTCGTAAGCGTCGCCGTGATCGTCGTTCTCATGTCCTGGGCCGCGCTCTACCTGGCCTTCCGCGAGTGGCGGGCGCGCTACCGCCAGCGCGCTGAGTACGGGGCCACGCAGGTCGCTCCGGCGATCGAGCCCCTCGCCAAGACGACCCCGGCCGGTGTGGACCCCGAGCAGTGGCGCGACGCCGTCGCCCGCACCCATGCGATGCTCCTGACCGTCACCGCGTCCAACCTGCTTGGTCTGGATGAGTTGCACGACCTCGGCGACGAGATCCGCCGCACGGTCGCCCGGGCGCAGGCACGACCCGAGACGGCGGTCGCCGAGCTGGCCGCGATCTGGGACGAGATGTCCGAGCGCGGCGAGTTCCTCCTGCGCGACCTGCGGCCGCTCAGGCAGGATCGCCATCCGCGGCCGTCGATCCTCCCCTCATACAGCGACGACCGCGTCGCCCCGGCGCTCGACCCGCTCGATCGCCTCGAGCCGCCCGGCGTCGCCCCTGCAACCTGGCGCGACGCCGTGCGCGGCACCCGTAACCTCCTCCACCGCGTCAACTCCAACCGATTCGTCAGCACGGCGAGGATGAAGACCCTGCGCCAGGCGCTCGACCGGTTCGTCGTCCACGCCATCGCGCAGCCGAGCTCGGCCGTCGACGACCTGGCCGGCATCTGGGACCTGCTCGAGCGCAATGACCCAGCGCAGCCACGGGAGCGGGTGTCGAACGACGCGGGCGATCCTTATCCAGCCCGGCCGGCGATCCTGGCGCCTCGTCGCTAATCGTCTTCGACCTCACCCGTGTTCCTGGCGGGTTCCTCGCCCGGATCGGCGAACCGCACCGCGAGGGCGTGCGCCAGCGCGATGTATTCCTCGACGTCGAGCGCCTCAGGGCGGAGCTGGCCGCTCAGGCCCTGGGACTCCAGCCACGCATCGACCTCGGCCTTGGTCCAGCGGTCGGGCCACATCCCCGCCAGGGTGTGGCGAATGAACTTGCGGCGGTGGAGGAACACCCTGCGGACCAGCGAGTGGAACCACGCGACGTCGCCGACGGCCGCGCGCCGGACGTCGTCGGGCCGGACTGCGACGACAGCCGAGTCGACCTTCGGGCGCGGCCAGAACACGGACGGCGGCAGCCCTCGAACGATCGACACCTCGGCGAGAGCCTGCACCACGACCGACACCGCCCCATAGGCCCCGCTCGACGGCGGCGCGATCAGCCGGTCGGCCAGCTCGCGCTGGATCGTCACGACCATCAGGGTCGGACGCGGCTCGGGGTTCACCAGCAGGTTGGTGATCAGCGGAGTGGCGATGTGGTAGGGCAAGTTCGCGACGAGCTTGAATCGGCCGTCGGGGCCGGCGGCCAGGCCCGAGCGCACGGCGTCGAGCACCCGGGGGTCGAGCGTGTGCTTGCCGGCCAGGGCGTCGCACTCGATCACCTTGACGTTGGGAAGCCCGGCGACGGCCTCGGCCGTGAGCCGAGCCATCGCCGGGTCCACATCCACGGCCACCACGGCGGCGCCCATCGCCGCCATCCGGGCCGTCAACGCGCCGGTACCCGGTCCGACCTCGAGAATCACGTCGCCCGGCCCGACGGCCGCCGCCTTGACGATCACCTCGTGGATATTCAGATCGATCAGGAAGTTCTGCCCCAACCGTCGCTGCGGCGCAATGCCTCGCTCGGCGAAAAGGCTCCGAAGATAGGACTGAGTCTGTCGGATCGGCGGCATGGGTGGTTCACGCAGAGGCACGGAGAAGACGAAGACGTTTCACGCAGAGACAGCAGAGACGCAGAAAGGACGAAGAGTTTCACGCAGAGACGCAGAGACAGCAGAGACGCAGAGAAGACATATCACGGGCGTTTCACACCGATCGGAGGAATCACGGATGTTTCACGCAGAGGCACGGAGAAGACGAAGACGTTTCACGCAGAGGTACGGAGAAGACGAAGCAGAGAAGCCGAAGTTCCGGAGAAGGTGGCACAGGAGACGAGTTGTTGTTTGATTAGATTCCATTGGCCATACGAGTGATCCCCTTCATGATGAGAGGTACGTTGAAGTTGATGAGCAATCCTAGCCGCATGCCGCTCAGACGGAGGTAAGTCAGCAATTGTCTCGCATGCACCGGCGCGATCTTCTCGACCGACTTCAGTTCGACGATCACCTTGTCCTGAACGATGAGGTCCGCCCGGAACGCCTCGTCGATCTGGATGGATTCATAGACCACCGGAACCGGATGCTGGACCAGCACACGCAAACCTCGTTTCTCGAGTTCGAATCGTAGGATCCGCTCATACACCGATTCGAACAGACCAGGCCCAATCCTCGGGTGAATCCTCAAGGCCGCATCAACGATCATGCCGCTGATCTCGTTCTCGTGCATTGCTGTCTCCTGAAAAATACAACGCAGTCTCCAACCCACCGGCGATCACCTGCCTGCTGTACGGCGTGAAACGCCATGATTCTGCGTCTCTGCGTGAATCAACGCTCCGTATTTGCTGCGTCTCTGCGTGAAACTCTTCGTCTTCTCTGCGTGAAACTCTTCGTCTTCTCTGCGTGAAGCCTGCGATCATCCTCCTCGCGCGAGCTTCTGGACGTGCCTGGCCAGCATGTCGGTCTCGATGTTCACCGCATCGCCGGGTTGGAGAAGCCCCAGCGTCGTCGCGGCGAGGGTGTGGGGGATCAGCATGACGGAGAATCCTCCCGGCTCGACGGTCACCAGCGTCAGGCTGACGCCGTCGACGGCGATCGAGCCCTTGGGAACGAGGAGCGGGTCCCACTCGCGGCCGATGGCGAAGGCGAGAAACTCCCATTCTCCCTCGGGCCGACGATCGCGCAGGGCCGCCGTCGTGTCGACGTGCCCCTGAACGAAGTGCCCGCCGAGCCGGTCGCCGACCCGCAACGCCCGTTCGAGATTCACCGGATCCCCCACGCGCCGAGCCCCCAGGTTCGTGCGAGCCAGGGTCTCGGGTCCGGCCTGGACCTCAAACAGTCCGCGATCCGCGGAAACGACAGTCAGGCAGCAGCCGTTGACAGCCACACTCTCGCCCAGTTTCAAGGGGTCATCCTCGGGCAGCTCGTCCCAGCGAATAGCCAACCGGCATCCGGTGCCCTCCGGCTCGACCCGCTCGATGCGCCCTAGCGTCTCGACCAGCCCCGTGAACACACTCACGCCCTCCTGCGGCCCTGGCGGTCGCCGATCGATCAATCCGACCACATGCGGACCCACCGCATCCGACGTTCCCGGCCCGACGCCGATGGGCTATGGTAGCACGACGATAGCGCCGCTAGAATTGCCTGCTGGAGGCCGTCGACCCCGGGGCGCGGGCCGCCGCGGCCGGCCGAAATGGACCGAAACGAAGCGACGCGACGCGAAGCAAAGTGAAACGGACCGATCGGCCGGGCCGGTCATCTTCAGCCCGGCCATTGCCGATTGCCGCCTTTTACCGCCGACCTCGCAAGGGAGGACCGATCCGATGACACCTCCGCTCAATCGCCGCGACTTCATGGCGGGCGCGACAGCCGCCGCGACCGCGACCTCGATCGCCGCGACATCCGCGACAGGGGCTGCATCCGCAGCTTATC